>CAMYJP010000197.1 GCA_947258675.1 uncultured Desulfobulbaceae bacterium
ACTAAAGGTCTGCAAGGACCACATGCCCAGAAAAAAATCCAGCCTCAAGTCTGCTGCAACATCCCGTCAATATTCACCTGGTACGCAAGTTTACCGTGAAGTTGGCGCCTTTAAGAAAAAGTGGAAAAACCGACTACCGGTAGCCCTTGTTTACCCAAATCTTTATCGGGTCGGGATGTCCAACCTCGGTTATCAACTGGTTTATAATCTGTTAAACGGTATTCCTTCAGTTGTTGCAGAACGTTTTTTTCTTCCTGAGTCACCAGGCCGACCCAAATCAATTGAATCACAAAGGCTGTTAAGTGATTTTCCTGTCATTCTCTTTTCAATAAGCTTTGAAGAAGATTATCTCCGCCTTATACAAATTCTTTCTGCTGGAGAAATCCCTCCCCTTGCTGAAGAAAGAAAAAGTTTAATAGACTCCTCTGCAAATGTTGTTGGCCCGAAATCAGCCGGGAAGCAACCGATAATAATTGCCGGTGGGGTTGCCACAATGATCAATCCTGAGCCTCTGGCACCCTTCATCGATATGTTCATAATCGGGGAAGCTGAACCCATACTTCATAATATTATGGAACTTCTGCTTTCCGAGCTCCACCCCCAGAAGCGACTGCAGGAAAAAGAGAGCATTTTAAAGAAACTGGCATCCAGATTCTCATGTTGTTATATCCCAAGTTTCTATGAAGTTCGTTTCGAATCAGATTCTAAATTATCTTCAATAACAGCAACTCAAGATCTGCCTTTAAAAATTAAAAAAAGTACCCTTTTATCTCCAGCTGATGAAGTTGGCCACTCACAGATTCTGACACCGGACGCTGAATTTTCCAATCTCTATATGACCGAACTCGGTAGAGGCTGCACTATAGGTTGCCGATTCTGCGCCGCTGGCTTCATATATCGTCCCCCCAGACTTTGGGATTCCGGAGCGATAATTAATGCTTTTCGCAAACGACCAGAAGATAGCTGCAGAATCGGTCTTCTGGGTATGGAAATGGCCACACCCGAAAATCTCGAAAAAATAACTGAATATCTTCTTGAAGAATCCTGCTCCCTATCATTTTCCTCTCTTAGGGCAGATGTTTTAAATACCCAGCTTTTGCACCTTTTAGCGAAAAGCGGCCTAAAAACTGCAGCTATTGCACCTGATGGCGGTTCTGAAAGATTGCGGCGGGTCATTAATAAAGGTATAAATGAGGAAGACCTGCTTCGAGCGGCAGAGTTGCTGGTACGTGCAGGAGTTAAAAACCTAAAACTGTATTTTATGATTGGATTGCCGACAGAAACTGAAAAAGACATAGAAGAACTGATTACATTAATCAATAAAATAAAAGAAAAAATATTGCCCATTGGCAGAGCCAGGGGAAGTCTCAGCACTTTAACCCTAAGTATCAACTGTTTTATCCCTAAACCATGGACCCCTTTTCAGTTTCATCCTTTTGAAAAAGTGAGCATACTGAAAAACAGAATAAATGTTATCCGTAAACAATTAGCCGGCCAAGCAAATATAAAAATAAAAGCGGAAAAACCGGACAAGGCGTTTTTTCAGGCAGTGTTGGCACGTGGAGATCGAAACGTAGGAGTTGTTCTGAATACTCTTGCAAAAACAAAAATGAACTGGAAACAGGGATTTAAAAAACACAATCTCAACCCTGAAAATTATGCGATGAGAAAACGCGATCTGAATGAATTCTTTCCCTGGGAGATCATTGATCATGGAATTGATCGTAAGTATCTGTGGACCGAATACAAAAGAGCATTGCAGGGTAAAGTAACCTCACCATGCGATACTGAAAAATGTAAACGGTGCGGAGTTTGTGATGGAGCAGAAACTGAATAACAATATAATGGACAGTGACCTGGCGAGTCTGAAACCCTTCCGCCTGGTAAAGTTCTTTTCTTTCACCGGTCTTGGCGTTGTACTCGTCACTACTCTGGTCCTTTCCTGGGTCATATCAAATTACGCTCAAAAAGTATTATTAGAGCGGAGTGAAGGATATGCCTTAATTCTCGCTGAAAACTTGAATAACCAAGTTTTTCTTCAATTTGTTGTTCCTATTGCTCTGCAGGGAGGAGAAATAGCCCTGAGAAATCCTCAGCAGTTTAATCAACTCAACACAATCGTCCACAACATAACCCATGGACTGAAAGTCGATGCTGTCACTATCTACGACTCAAGGGAAAATGTTATCTCATACAGCACTATCTCTAGCTTGGTAGGCAAAAGAGATAGAGGAGGAGTTCAGTATCAAAAGGCTCTGGAAGGAATTGACAGCATGAAACTCGAATCAAACGGTTCTCTGCTTTCTTTATTTCCGGGTTCCTCTCCCATATCGAGAAAATTGACCACATTTATCCCATTTCGACCAGAAAAACAGCCGAAACAGGATAATCAGATTATCATGGGAGTCACTGAAATCGTTCTTGACCTGTCAGATGATTTAAAAGCTATTATCCGTATGCAGGGGACGATTATCATCATCTCTGTATTAATCATGGGGGCATTGTTTGCGGTTTTAGGCTTCATTGTTGCCAGGGCAGACAGAATTATAGAAGAAAGAGCTGAAGAACGAAGAAAACTGGAAATAAAGCTGCACCAGAATGAACGGCTTGCCAGCCTTGGGAAAATGGTAGCCGCTGTTTCACACGAAATAAAAAACCCATTGGGTATTATCAGCAGTACAGGTGAAATTCTAAGAAAAAGATTAAAAGACCTTTCACCGGAAAATGATCATCTGGCTGAGATTATTATTGCGGAAACAGTCAGACTTGATGGAATTGTTATGGAATTTCTCGATTTTGCCAGACCACAGTCGCCCAACCTTTCAAAGACAAATATAAATGATATTCTCCTGAAAGTTCTCCATTTTATGGACCCGGAGTTTCAGAAATGGCATATAACACAGGATTTAAATCTTGATACTTCATTACCACTGGCAACAGTAGACTCAAATCTCCTTTATCGAGTCTTTTTAAATCTTCTTATTAATGCAGTGCAGGCAATGCCTAAAGGAGGTGTTTTAGCAGTAGGTACCAAAAAAGCATCATCACTTGAATCCAGTATACATATCAGAATTGCTGATACCGGTATTGGCATTTCAAAAGAAAAACTGGAAAGGATTTTTCAACCTTTCTTCACAGATAAGAATAGAGGGACCGGGCTTGGGCTGGCTATAGCCAAAAATATAATTGACAGCCATAATGGTATAATTGAGGTGGAAAGCGAAGAAGACAAAGGAACTGCCTTTAACATAACCCTGCCCTTTCAGATAAAATGAAGCTGCAGAAACAAGATTGCCTGATCTGTTTTGTTCCCCTACCGCATCATGAAACTCCACAGAACGCCGGCGCAAATAGCTGACCCTATAACACCGGATGCATTGCAGGCCATGGCATGCATTAATAAATAGTTAGTAGGGTCCTCTTTCAGACCCACCAAGTGAACTTCCCTTGCCGAACCGGGTACGGCGGAAACACCGGCTGCCCCCAATAATGGGTTAATTTTTTCCTTCAGGAATATGTTCATGATCTTAGCAAAGATGACCCCTGATGCAGTGGCGATTGAAAACGCCACGGATCCGAGAAGAAAAATCCCCAAAGATTTAATGGTTAAAAAGACATCGGCCTGGGTGCTGGCGCCAACGGTAAATCCCAGAAAAATAGTCGCCGTATCAATAACAGAGGTGCTGGCTGTATTGGCCAAACGGTCGACCACCCGCGATTCTTTCATGAAATTACCGAAAAAGAAGGGCCCCAGCAGGGGAATGGACGCCGGTGCCAGGAAACAACATAAAATGACGCCAAGAATTGGAAAACAGAGTAACTCCTTGCGGGTAATCGGACGATCGGTATCAGGCATCCTGATCAGACGTTCTTCTCTGGTTGTAAGGAGTCGCATAATCGGCGGTTGGATAATTGGGATCAGAGCCATATAGGAGTACGCCGCAATTGCGATAGGACCGATCAGATGCGGTGCAAGCTTGGCGGTCAGGAAGATGGAGGTTGGACCGTCGGCTCCCCCAATAATGGCCACTGAGGCAGCTTCTTTGGGGGCGAAACCTAATGCCAGGGCACTGAGCAGGGTGAAATAAATGCCCATTTGTGCGGCAGCCCCTAAAAGCATGAGCTTGGGACGGGCCAGCATTGAAGAAAAGTCTGTCATTGCCCCCAAACCCAAAAAAACAATGGAGGGATACAACCCGCTGGTGACGCCGAAATAAAGATAGTGCAGCACACTGTTATTCTCATAAATGCCAAGGCCAAATCCCTTAAAGAAAGGGATGTTACCAACGATAATACCAAATCCGATCGGGAGCAGTAAAAGCGGTTCATACTTTTTGGCCGTGGCAAGAAAACAAAATAAAATACCCACGCAAATCATGAAGATATAGCGAATGTCTGCAAGGTAGAAGCCAGTGTTTTTTAAAAATTCGACAAAAAGTTCCATAGAACTAAAACATTGTTGGTCTTAATCTTTTTTCCAGCTGAAGAGCCCTTCACCCGATGGCAGCAGATATTCAGCCGCACGCAGAGCACTAATGGTTAAATGCGGGTGGGGCAGATTCTCTCTTTCAAATATCTCGTATAATTGGGCAAGGGGAAAGTTATCACCAATTTCGGCTGTTAATGGTTGGTACAATCGGGCGGTAGCGGCCAGATCGTTTAGAATGTCGATGTCGGATGAGAGTTCTACAGAATGTGTAGCCTCTTTCTTTTTTTCTTCAAAAAGACCAATGATTCTATGTATTTGAGATATTATAAAGGCCAGGACTGATAGACCGCGCTCCCCTCGGCGTTGAGGAGATCGATGCC
>CAMYJP010000198.1 GCA_947258675.1 uncultured Desulfobulbaceae bacterium
ATGTGAATGAAAATATTATTTTCTTCTCTGATGTTTTGTTCTTTTAAGAAGCTTTCTGTGTTTGTGCTTGCTCATCTTCTTCTTGCGCCACTTTACAACATTGCCCATCCATTAACCTCCTTCCTGTATTCTCTGTAATAGTGATAATTTATAATATTAATTCAGACACATATAATGCACTTATTTAGTAATAATATCAAATGCATACCTGCCTGCCGTTACTTTCTGTTACCGGCAGCCATGTATTCCCCTGACTGATGCATGAATGCCTCAAGCTGTATCTCAGAACACATTGCCTCTATACCGTCATATGCTGCGCTCAGACAGGGTATTCCCGAGTCCTGCTTCAATTCCCTTAACAGCTCGCTGACTATTGTGCCGGGCATACAGCCGAAAGGCATGGCACTAATTATACCAGAAGCACCCTTTTTTACAAAGTCCACTGCTTTGCCCATACTTGCAAGTACTTTCGGCATTTTTCTTTATTGTATGTATCAATGAAATAGTCCGACCTGATCTCAATTATTCTTTAAGCTATAGTTCACTGTCTGGTGCATAAAAGCCTCAAGCTGAATTTCAGTAGATACTGATTCTGATCCATCATAAGGAATACTTATGCATGGAATATTAAAATCCTTGTTTATTGCTCTTAATAAAGCTGTAACAATTGTCCCAGGCATACATCCAAACGGCATCGCACTTACAATTCCAGAAACACCACTGTCTATAAGGTCTATGGCTTTCCCTACACTCAAAACTGATTCCCCCTCGAACGACTCGTGGATATAGGGTTCGCCTTTTTTAAGTATTTTTCTCGTTGATGGCTCATGAAGAGTCTTCAAATTGTCTTTAAAAACATTTCCATATCTATGTTCTATTTTCTTTTGTATATAATTCTTATATAAAAGCTTCATGGCACCTGAAATAGCACGCTTACTAAAAGCATGTTTTATTCCAATATAATTAACATAATATATCCACTCTTCAGGAGGTGAAAGCCATACTTCTCCTCCCAGAGATTCAATTTTATTAATAAGGTCTTCGTTTGTAAACTTGTTAGACCTGACAAATATTTCGCCTATAACGCCTATAAGTGGTTTTTTATCCAGATATTTTGGAATAGACTCAAACTCGTACTTTATGCTTTCTAATACCCTTTCAATATCGGTGTTTTTTCCCTTCAAAGCACTATACAGTTTTTTCAAATTAACTCCATAGGTATAATCAGCTATTCCCTTTTCCTTCTCATAGGGTCTCGTTTCATGAAGACATTTTGTAAGCAATTCTATGCTAATAATACCCTCCCAAGTCCTTCTTATAAAACCATTACCTGCTATTCCAAGTTCACTATATAAAGTACTATCTTGTATAGGTGAAAATATCCGAGTATTCTCAATCCCAAGCCTTTCAAGAACAAGCCTCTGGAAGATATTGTACTGGCCAAACCTGCAGGGCCCTGTTCCAGCAGGCATAAAGAATGTTAAATTATCGGAACTTGAATTTGAAACGTCTATTTTTTTTAACATCTCTCCTATTGTCAGGATACATGGGAAACATTGTTTACCAGAAACATTTTTTCTCCCCATTTCAATCGTTTTGTTATCAGGTTCAGGCAATACCTCTGCAGGTACACCAGCATATTCAAATGCCGCTGCGACTCCTAATGAATGATCACACATTTTTGGGATGTAAACTTTCTTTTCCCTCAATCGCTTTGCTTCTGACTTCATTATTTTATTGACTACTTTTCTGCGTCCGCTTTCTTTATTACCATTAGTTCTTCTGCTTTCTATGCTATCAAGAAATGCTTCACATCTGGTTATGGCACCTGCATCAGCACTATGTTCATCTATTTCCAGAAACAAGTATGGTTTGCCATCGATTTCGTCCTTAAAATATTCAAATATAAACGAATCGGGGCCACAATTAAAATTACTGATATATATGGGATACAACAGCGGGTTATTTTTTACAATCCGTGCCGCTTGAATAATTCTCTTTCCGCTTTTCCAATACATTTGTGGCCATCTGTCCACAATGTCTATTTCGTCGACAGGCAGAAAATCCATAGGAATAGCCTGGACATTAAGTGTAGTAAGTTTCTGGGGTAGTTGGAGATTCACACCACTGTCACACGAATTATATGTTCTCCCAACAATAACGATTGCTCTTTCGTTCA
Organism: uncultured Desulfobulbaceae bacterium; assembly: GCA_947258675.1. The sequence continues at coordinate 2,180 of CAMYJP010000198.1, forward strand.
AAGTGGATAGAACATCTATTCCCTTTTCCCTAATTATATTGCGAAATTCATTCTGCTTTTCCTTAGCTTTCTCAAGTGCTGTTTTGATTTCCCCTGCACTCAAATTGAATTTTTTTAAAGCGCTCTTGATCTGTTCAATTATAAATTTATCGCCCTTCCTGAAATCTATTATTGGACTTAATATATTTGTGTCTCTGAATGCAGCCTTAGCTAGATAAGGGATAGTCTGCGTATAGGGACAAGGCGACTCTTTATCAAAATATTGATCTTCGTTCTTAAAGCTGATGACTGACGGCAAAAAGATATTTTTAATATCATTTTCAATAAGATATTTAATATGTCCGTGAGCAACTTTAACAGGGAAGCATGTTTCAGAAAGGACAGTTTCGGTACCGAGATTCACTATTTGTCTATTTGTCTTTGGAGAAATGGCAATTTCAAAACCAAGTTCGTAAAATAGTGCTGTCCAGAATGGCAGATAATCCTGGAAAAAGAATATATAGGGGATACCTATTTTTTTTGTACCGTGAGACATAGACCCTGAATTCTGCTTGTATTCTGCCCAAAGTAATTCTTCCCTGAATGCAAAAAGGTCTTCTATATTTGATTGATTTTTTTTCTTTACATCGTACTTCTCACATCTACCTCCGTAAAATAAGTGCCCCTTGTCATTCTCTACAGCAACTTTATTTATCTCACAAACATTTGAACATCCTTTGCATTCAAAAGAGGATGTAGAATATGAACAGTTAGAAATACTAAACCCTTTAAAAGATGTCCTATAACCTGTTGGCTTTGAAACGATCTCATCTCTTACAATCAGTGCCATTCCGATTGCACCAGTTACATCATGGTTTGGTGGCACTGTAATTTCCTGTCTGGTAGATTTTTCAAATGCTGCTACTACAGATTTATTAAATGCCGTACCACCTTGAAAAAAAATATTCTTACCAACTCTTTTACCGGCAACAACTCTATTTAAGAAAATTTCAACGATTGAGTATGCAAGACCGGCCAGTAAAACGTCTTTTTGCATTCCCTGCTGAAGATTCGCCATTAAGGAGTTCTCCATAAATACCGTACATCTTTCACCGAGATTACAAGGATGCTCCGATGAAAAAGCACAGCTTGCGAATTCTTCTTTTATTGATATATTAAGTTTCTCTGCCTGCTCTTCCAGAAAAGATCCTGTACCGGCTGCACAAGCTTTATTCATCTCAAAATCAACTACAATTCCATTATGTATAGAAATATATTTAGAATCCTGTCCGCCGATCTCAAATATAGTGTCTACATTTTTATCAATAAATATGGCTGCACGTGCCTGCGCAGTGATTTCATTTTTTACTATATCAGCATTTACAAGGTCAGCTATCATATATCGTCCAGACCCAGTTGTTCCGACCCCTAAAATGTCAACCTTGCTTCCTACTTTTTCCCCAATTTCTTTAAGCCCGCGCATAACAGCATCAATAGGCCTGCCGGCCGTCATAAGGTATCGCTTTGATATAAGCTTCCCTGTTTCATCAATAACAGCAAGATTCGTACTAATTGACCCTATATCAATTCCCATATATGCCTTTGTTCGTACCTGACAGTGCACAGCATTATTCATTTCATGCAAGTCCAAAGTTGATTCCGTTTTACCATTTCCATGTGCGACCACAGATTCTTTATTGCCATTCCCGTGTCTCTTCACAAAGTTATCGCCCTCAACAATGAGAGGAGAACGTCCGTTACCAGATATATTGACAGCACGTATGTGCTCTTCTAGGCGCTGTATATCAAAGCCAGTCTTTATACCATCGCTCACATCTTTTAGAACAGACCCAATTGCTCCCATAAATGGATAATAATCAGGAACAATAACATTCATATTGAATATTTCGTTAAAAGCCCTTACTATGCCAGAATTGGCTGCGACACCACCTTGAAAAGATATTTGAGGAAATATTTTTCTCCCCTTAACAATTGCTCCTTTGAAGTTTCTTACTACAGCAAAGCATAGTCCAGCTACAATATCCTCTACCGGTGATGCAATCTGTTGCAGATGAATCATATCGGACTTGGCAAAAACACTGCACCTTCCAGCTATTCTGGGCGGTGATTTCGATTTTGTTGCAAGTTCGCTGAATTCATCAATTGACAGGTTTAGTCGCTCTGCCTGCTGATCGAGGAAGGAGCCGGTACCTGCAGCACATACGGAATTCATAGAGAAATCATCAATACCGGTACCATTAAGAATTATCAGCTTTGAGTCTTCCCCTCCCATTTCGAAGATGGTCTTTACAGATGGGAGAAGTCGCTGCACAGATGCAGATTGAGCTATTATCTCATTAACATGTTGAATGCCAAGAATAGATGCGATGATTTTCCCTGCTGATCCGGTTATGGAAAGTGAATACTGAACTGCCGGCTTTAGGCTATCTCCAGAATTAGCTAAATCATTAGTGGTTGTTGAGTTGAGAAGATCATTCAGTAAATGAAATGCAACCGATAACGGATGGCCCTTATGTCGTTTATAGACAGAATGAACAACATTTAAGTCATCATCTACCACTACAAGCTTAACGCTTACAGAGCCTGCATCTAATCCAATATGTCCT
>CAMYJP010000199.1 GCA_947258675.1 uncultured Desulfobulbaceae bacterium
GCAGCCATTCCTTCAAGCAGAGAAACCGGCAGACCTTCAGCATCTCCTACTTTAGTAATAATTGAGGGGACAACCAGAATATCCGCAGTCTTGATACACTGCTCCTTTAATTTCCCTGTGATATAGCCGACTAATTTGATATGGTCATTGAGTCCTCTTTGTTCAATCTCTTTGCTAAGCGGCGAAAATAATTCTCCATCACCTGCAATGATCAGCTCAGTATCATCAATTTCATTCACAATTTCAGCATACGCTTCAATCAAATAGGAAAGGCCTTTTTTATAGGATAAACGACCGAGGAACAGTATTGTCTTTTTCTCTGAAATATCTAGTGAAGCGTTAATTTCCGGTATAATTTCCGATAATTTTTGATCATAGTGGCGACTATTAACCCCCATAGGGATAATTTTGACTTTTTCTTGAATTGTCTTCCACTCTTCATGCGAGAAAAAGGATTCTAATTTAGAGTAAGAACGTTTGCTTACTACGGTACATGCAGCAATCCTGCGAATAAAAAATCGGACCAGCATCGTCCCTAACACAGGAATGTATCGCATTATTTGAATATCAGAAGAGTGGCTGGTGAAAACATGTTTTATATTTAAAAGGAGAGCTACCCACCCTCCGGTTATGACCTGAGGAACAAACCAGTGTGAATAGAGCAAGTCTGGTTTTAATTTTTTGCAAAGCCGGAATAATGCCAGGGTTTCAAAAAAAAGCAGAAAAGGTATCTGCAGAACGAGAAACTTGTTGGTCTTAATGTTCGGTAGGATTGCCGGATAGACTAGTTTCTGGTGTTTTACAGGCCAGAAATATTTGAATCGATATATATGGATTCCATTTATGGATTCCTTCTCAGGTGCCCCCATATCATGGGGCACAAGAACATGCAGGTCCAGTCCAGAAAATTCTTTCTTCAACGCCTGGAGCTGATGCAGTATAAATTCCGGAATAGAATCATGCTTCCAGCGAGGAAACGTAGAGGCTGTTACTAGAATTTTCATCGTTAATTTTTTACTGCAATGTAGCAGACATGCCAGGTCATGAGATCTTTTATGAACCAAGGCCATATAGCCGTATTTATTTCAGACATCCTGGTGAATGTATCTTGCAATGTAAAATTGTTTCGTTCGATCAGCTCTTTGGCTTTAGTAATTGTAAGAGGATAAAGACCGTGATCACCAAAACATTCAGCATAACTAGAATAATTCCTTCTTCGGAAGAAATTAGTTAATTTTACTGCAATTTTTTCTCCCAAAAAATGAAAGGGTTTGAACATATGACCGCCCACCATTGCCAATGAATAAAAAGGAGGAAAGGAAAGGAAGAGGATTCCTTCAGGGACAAGAACACGCCAGGTTTCGCTGAGTAAATTATCAGGGCTTGATACATGTTCTATTAAACTTGCTGTATATATGAAATCAAAGGAATTATCCTCAAAAGGAAAAGGTTGCATTACATCGACTATCTCAAATGGAATTCCAACTTTTTTGAACAGATCATTTTCCATAAGATCTGTTGCAAGAAATTTTTTTGCTCTCTGGTTAAGTATAAGTGAATGTCCTCCACGTCCAGCCCCTAACTCCAAAACCTTTGCGGATTCTATCGCAAAACCTTTCGCCTTTAAGGAATCAAGTGTGGACTTTGCAATATATGATTGGATGTCCTGATAATCTTTATCTGAATGCAACCGGTTGAGTCCCAATTTGGCAAGCTTTAATGCATCAACCAAAGAACTTGCATATCCTCGGTTCGGATAATTCATGTCTGTAAGCAGTTTATCATTAAATAAGTGGAGAAAAAGTTCAGCCGTTTAATCATTTTTTTGAGACTTTTTTAAGTCTGATGATATATTTCATCAGACTTAATTTGTAACAGGGTATAAAGGACCGATTATGAATTTTTTAGAAACTAACACATTTTAGTGTCAGCATCTTCTATAATCTCATGAAAATGTTAACAATCTTGCAACAAAAGGGAAAGCTCCACCCCTGATTTTTTTTACTACTCGATTGAATTATAAAAGGGAGCCATCGGATGAAACGGAAGTTAAAGAGAAACAAGCAGCGTCGTCATACAAAAACGAAATCAAATCCCCTCTCCTCCAACCAGCTTATGGTGGAAATGAACAGAGCAGTGGCGGTTCACCAAGCAGGTGATTTGGAGAGGGCGGAAAAAATTTATCAAAAAATATTCGCTTCTGATCCAAATAATGCTGATGCCTTGAATCTGCTCGGCGCCATTGAACTTGAGCGTAAAAATTTTCCGGAAGCAGAGAAATATTGCCGGCAGGCGTGCAAACTGCAGCCTGGCCGTTCTGCATATTTCTGTAATCTGGGCCTTGCATTGAAGGGAATGGGTGTATTTGACGATGCAATTGTTGCCTATAGAAGGGCTATTAAACTCGATCCGAGGTTTGTTGACGCTCATTTTAACCTGGGATTGACCTTATGGAAGGCAGGGTGTCTCGAAGAAGCACTGAAAGTCTTTCAGGATGTTTTATCCATGAGCAAGGCTGATTCCATGCTCCATGTGAATATCGCCACGATCTGTGAGCAGCTAAACAGGCTGGACAAAGCCAGGGAGCATACGGAAAAGGCTCTGGAGCTTAAAAAGGATTCTCAAGAAGCATTTCTTTTGAATGCCAGACTTATGCGTCGTGAGGGGAAAATCGATAAGGCAATCAAAGCGCTTGAAACAATAAATATTCCTGAAAATAATCCTGCAATTGCACAGTCAATTCATTATGAGTTGGGCTTGGGCCATGATCGTGATGGTAACAGCAAGAACGCTTTTTTCCATTTTTCCGAGGCAAATCGGTTCGGGGAGCTGAACAGGGAGGCTCTGGTAGCGGACAGAGATAGATACGGCAGGAGGATTAAAAAACTCTACGATTGTTTTACTGAACCGTGGGTCGCATCCTGGACGGATTTGGGTGAAGCGGAACAAGCCCAGGCACCGGCCTTTCTTGTGGGTTTTCCACGATCCGGTACCACGCTTCTGGATCAGATCCTTGACAGTCACCCACAAATTCAGGTGGTTGAAGAGAAGATCAACCTGGAAAAAATTATTCTGGATGAATTGGCAGAACTTCCCGGAGGTTATCCCGAGTTTTTAGCAAGTATGGATATATCTCAGCTTGCTGGTCTGCGCGCACGATATTTTACAGAGGTGAAAAAATTTATTCAACCAATGCCCGGCTGCCTGCTGGTGGACAAGTTTCCTCTTTCCATCGTGGATACCGGTTTTATTCAACGGTTATTCCCGGCGGCAAAAATTATACTTGGCCTGCGCCATCCCTGTGATGTGATCCTGAGCAATTTTATGCAGCTTTATGAGATAAATGATGCCATGGTGCAATTTCTTACCCTGCAGGATACAGCCAGATTTTATGACCAGGTAATGTCCTTATGGCGTAGATATATATCGGTTCTGCCCCTTGTATATCATCCGGTGAAATATGAGAATCTTCTGGATGATTTTCCAGGAGAGGCTGCTAAGCTTCTTGAATTTCTCGGCCAGCCTTGGGATGATGCAGTCCTGGAGTATCACGTTCATGCCGGCAAGCGGCAGATCAGCACTCCCAGCTATCATCAAGTCTCAAAACCACTGTATAAAACTTCCAGATACCGCTGGGTGCGTTATAAAAATCAGCTTGCCCCGGTTTTTGACATTCTGCGTTCGCATGCTGAGTATTTCGGCTATGAGATGAATAGTTTCTAATCCATTGATCTGACGAAAACGATTTACGCTCAATTCTTCAAACCAGTTTCCTGTGCCGGATTAGATATAAACATGCTTTTGGCTAAAGAAGGTCGAATACCAGAATAGTTTATATCAGGAGGGTAAAATGATGATCGGAATTTTTTGTCAATTGCCAATAATTTTATTTCTTCAAATTCATAAACAATGTTGGTATCGGAAGTGTTTGGAAAACTGAATGCAATCAAAAGCTCGCCAGATAAACTATGATCCTTTCTGCCTAAATAAATATAACTCATGGAATTTTGAAATATCTGAAAAGGAATATCGTTGTCGGTGGAAAAACCCCCATCCTTCCTCTTCCATGACACACCAAGGTGAATGACTTTATGAGGATGAACTCCCTGTAATTTCCCTGTTTTTACAAAAAGTACAGGGAGGGTTTCATTCGATTCATCTGAGACAAAATTAATAATAAGAGTTGCTTTTGGTTGTTGTTTAGGCACCAGTATTTTTAGTAAATCCGTTTGGGGGTCAATGAGATAGTGGAGTTGATTTTTACCTGTTATTCGTCCTTGTTTTGTGAAAAAAGTATTGTTAAAGAGCTGATCAGAATCATCTGGGTGCAGTTCTTCGGCAATGGTCAGAAAAAATTGATTTGAAAAATCAACATATTCATTCATTAAACGACCGGATTTTGAGGTCAGAATCCCATATGAAATCCCAATTATGAATAGAATTAAGGTGGTACTTAGAAAATAGTTGTAAAATCTGGTGGTCATTGAGAGATGCCTCTGCTGCCTTCCTTACTGCGGTTTTTTTTCAGAAAATGTATACCCCAATATGTTCCTGTGGCAATTAAGGAAAAAAATGTAATCAAGAGGCCTGAATAGAGTGAAAAAGGCTTATAGAACATTCTTACCTTTTGTTTACCCGTATCAACCTCAATACCTCGAAAAGCATGATTGATAATCAAAAGTTGGCCCTCCTCCCCATCCACTTCCACTTTCCAACCTGGATACCATGTGTCTGAAACACCCAGAATAATGGGTTGATCCGTCTCTACAATGTACGATAAATGGGGAGGGGTTGAAGGGCTGACAAAAATGGTATTTGTGTAATCAAAAGTTTCTGATTCAAGCTGGTGGACTATGGCCTGGAGATCTTCTTCAAGAATATAATTTGAATAGGCATGGAACCGGGGAAGAACACTCCTGTTTTGCCAGAGGGTAATATCTGTATCAAGATACATAGGCATTAAATTCGCATTATTTTCAGCTTCACCCAATTGGTTGTAATTTTGGTCTATGCCCACCAAAGCTACGCCATTGATATCCAACCATTTCGATTTTACGGTGTTAACAGTACCTTGATGGGAAGGAACTATGGCATTGCTCTCTTTTGCTACAGCCCTTATGAATTGATTTTGCCGATTAATCTGAAGGACGCTGAATGTTGAATCCATCATCAAGCCGTCGTAGGCTAAATTGAATGAAGGATAAAAGCTGCCTAGATATTTGAACCGAAATATCGGGTTTGCAAAGGTTGAAATAATTTTATTCCGAGGTGTCTCCGGGTGAAGTATTTCTGGAGGTTGGAATGCCATAAAGTCATAGGCAAACAGCAGGCTATCCACTATTGCTAATGAAATGAATAACAGAGGTATTTGTTTGGAAAAAGATGGCCTTTTTTTTGTTACGAAGTTGCCAGCTAAAGCAATGGTGAGAATTCCAACAGGTATAAGGTGAAAAAAATAATCATTATGAAGTGGGGTATGTTCTTGCGATATAATTGCATGCGCTCCAAAAAATAAAATTATAGAACATATGAAAATTAAAAGAATCCTGGCCCTGGAATTCCCAGACAATGCACAAAAATATTCCAGACCTTGACCAGCCAGGATGGCACCGGATAAGGCAATAATGAAATAGGATCTGTTCAATTCTATGAGGTTTAATATCGGTAATGCTCTGATAATTCCAATTATAGGGAAATCGAAACAAATGAGGAATCCAAAAATAAAGCAGATGGCATATGATTTTATTTGAGGGGGAAATTTCTTAATTCGAAAAAGTACTAGAATTGCAAATAGTAAAGATACTATACCGAAATAAGTTGCTGTTTCAGCGAAATTCCCACCAAATGGTTGATAATAAGTTCCACCGATTAAGAAACTTTGGCCGGTTGCAGGGCTCCCAAAATAATAAGGCAGTACCAACTTTAGCATATTGGCACCAACTTCATATGGAGCTTTGAATAATTTTCCAATGAAACATATATCAATGAATTTTGTCCAAGTAAGGGGGTGTAGTCCTGCTCTACCTGACCTGAGAATGGGTGATTGAAGTGATAATTCAATAAAAGGAAATAGCTTGTAAGCCGAAAAACAGAATGCTACGAGGCCGGGGTATAGATTCCAATAGGCTAATTGTTTCAATCGAGGTTTCCACGCAATGCGTTTGTTTCTGAGAAGACGGTGGATGAGAAATATTTCATACCATAGCAAGGCCAATACAACCATCTGGGTATGACCCGACAACAGCATTAAAGCGATTGCAATACCTGCAATGAATGGCCAATATTTTTTTTCGGTTCGAATGCCTCGTTCGAATGCAAAAAATAAGAGAGGTAGATAAACATAGGTTTGGATGTTTGGGCGCATATACCAGACAACAAGCGGCCCTGAAAACATATATGCTATTCCCGTTACTATTGAGCCGTATAACTGAATTTTTAACTCTCTTGCCAATAAGAACATCCATAATCCAGCAAACAGGAAAGAAAGACCAACAAAAAAAACGACAACATCTTCTGGGCTAAAAATAGTGTTCAAAAGAAGATACAGCGGATCGGTTGCCTGTGTTTGCTCTTCCGCCATAAAAGGCATACCGTTTGTCACGTAAGGATTCCAAAAAGGCAATTTTCCTTCTGTAATTTCCCTATGCAACAATTTGCGGACCGAATTCCAGACAAGTTCATTGTCAGATGACAATAATAATGTCTGGTCGTAATCTTTCGACTGCAGGTGGAGTTCGGAATAGAATGTGCCTGGTTTTGCGAAACTGCTGATGGAGGTTATGGTCAAACCGTTGAAAATTGCCCCCCGGAAGAGGAAGGTAAGCAGGGTTAAAGCAAGGAGAATAAAAGTGAGGATAGGATGGACCTGGTTGCTGCGCTGCATGATGTTCTATTTCATCCCCTCTTCTTTTTTCTAACACTCCGCAAACATCATGCTTACTAGCCCTTTTTCATTTGCACAGCAATTAAAAGACATTATTAGGAAATATTTCGTCAACCAGATTGCCAAATGCTGATTCGAAAAAGGGTTATTGGAGGTATTAATTTTTTAAACGCTATTTTTGTTAAATTCTTTTCACAAAAGATTTTTTCTATCTTGTAAATGTTTCTGGCATGATAGTCAGCATGGTGGAAACCAGCCAGCATTCTGCCGGTTTTATAGAAGAAATTTTCTGTGGGTCCACAAAGAACTATTTTTGTTTCTTTGTGGGATAAAAGCAGTATGTCATCAATTATTGCATCGAGGTTCTCAACATGCTCGAGAACATCGAGTGCCAGGATGATATCAAATTTTTTTTCTTTTATCTCTGACAGTTCACTATAAATATCCGCTTTAATTTCCAGCTTGCTAGATATCTTTTCTGCCAATTTTTTGGAAAATGTATCGCATCCTGTTATGCGGCAGTTTCTGTCGTGCAAATATTTAAAAGTGATAGCACCGCCACAACCAAAATCTAAAACGGATTTCCCCTGTATATCGGTCAATAAAGAAAAGACGGTATTTATTCTGTGCCAGAAAAACCATGACATTATTTTATTGGCATGGGTATATGATGGTAGAGCTGTTTCATCATAAAATCCTGCAGGTGAATCTCTTAGGACTTTGCGGAAGATTGTGTTGTATTGGTTTTGATAATGATGGTCAATTATCTTCATCGAGCAGTTTTTTGGGGATTGAGTTGATATCGATGTTTATGG
>CAMYJP010000200.1 GCA_947258675.1 uncultured Desulfobulbaceae bacterium
CTGGCACCAAAATTGGTAGAGGCCGGTCGGTCTCCAAATATAGAGATTTTAACAAATGCTGATTTTCTTTCTCTGAAAGGGAAACCAGGTAATTTTTCTACCAAAATTCAATTGCGGCCCCGTTACATTGATGCAGATGCCTGTACAGCCTGTGGCCTGTGCACAACTTACTGTCCAAAACATCAAGTTGATGAATATAATGAAGGATTGGCAGTAACCAGACCTATTCATATTGATTATCCTCAGGCAGTGCCGGCCACCTATTTTATCGATCCGCGCACCTGTCTGCATTTAACTGATGATACCTGTAAGATTTGTGTGCCTGTGTGCCGAAGCTTTGCCATTGATTTCAACCAGCAAGCTGAAGAACGCGAGCTCAATGTTGGTGCGGTTATTCTGGCGCCCGGATTTGGTCGTATTCCTGAGAAGGCTTTAGAAAAATACGGGTATGGCAAGCATGCTGATGTAGTAACCAGTATTGAATTTGAGAGACTGCTGAATCCGTCTGGACCTTTTAAGGGAGAAGTCCTCTGTCTTTCAGATCGCAGGCATCCTAAAAAAATTGCATTTATTCAGTGTGTCGGGTCTCGAGATCTCGGCTGTGATAACGGATATTGTTCATCAGTATGCTGCATGTATGCAATTAAGGAGGCGATGGTAGCCAAGGAGCATGATCCTGAAGTGGAAATAACAATCTACTACATGGATATCAGAACCCAGGGCAAAGATTTTGATGCGGCCAGAATAAGAGCTGAAAATATGGGTATTAAATTCGTACGCGCCAAAGTCGCTGACGTTATGCCATGGAATGACCATCTCAGGTTGACGTATTCCACCATGGACGGTCACCATATTTTTGAGCCTTTTGATATGGTTGTTCTTTCTGTAGGGCTCGAATCTCCAGCCGATGCACACAAACTCGCTGAAGTAAGTGATATCAAGCTTAACAAATATGATTTCTGTGATACCGATATTTTTGATCCACTGGCTACCAGCAGGGCAGGGATATATGTTGCCGGTGCTTTTCAGGGGCCTAAAGACATCCCTGAAAGCGTTACTCAGGCATGTGGTGCTGCTGGTGCGGCAGCCGGTCTCTTGAAAAAACAGAGAGGCAAGGGCGTCGTTCACAAATCCTATCCAGATGAAAAACCTCAAGAAGAAGAAGTACGGATTGGTGTGTTTGTCTGTCACTGCGGTATCAATATCGGCTCAGTCGTCGATGTTCCAAAAGTAAGCGATTATGCTGGGGGCATGGAGGATGTTGCCTATTACAGTGAAAGCTTATACAGCTGTTCACAGGATGCCCAGGAAGTTTTAAAGGATAAAATTAAAGAACATAATTTGAACCGTATAGTTATTGCTGCATGTTCACCAAGAACACATGAACCGCTTTTTCAGGAAACTTTGAAAGATGCCGGATTAAACAGGTCGCTTTTTGAGATGGTTAATATTCGTGATCAATGTTCCTGGGTTCATGCCAATGAACCAGAAGCTGCCACAGACAAGTCTATGGATCTGGTACGGATGGCGATTGCCAAGGCTCGTCATATCCAACCATTGCCTGAGCAGACAGTGCCGGTGAGCAGATCAGCAGTGGTTATTGGTGGGGGCATTGCCGGAATGACTGCTGCACTCAACCTTGCAGATCAAGGTTTTTCTTGCAGTCTAATTGAAAAAGGCAAGAATCTCGGAGGACACCTGCAGAATGCAGAGTTTATTAAAAAACTAGCCGATCGGGTTAAAAAAGAAAAGCAGATCGAGTTGTTTACTGAAAGTGAATTAGTTCAGACTGACGGTTTTGTAGGTAATTTTTCATCGGTCATCAAAACAACCTCTGGCCGAAAAACCAGTGAACAGACAATTGATCATGGCGTGATTGTCATCGCTACCGGTGGAAGGGAACACCGGCCGGAAACAGTTTTGGGCAATTCCATTAAATATACAAAAAATATGATTACCCAGCGTGAATTGACTGAACAGCTGGCCGGAAAGGGTAAGAAGCGTGTTCCTAATTCAGTAGTCATGGTTCAGTGCGCCGGATCTCGTGGAGACGACCTTGCCTATTGCAGTAAGGTCTGCTGTAATATGGCGGTTCAAAATGCTTTGAAAATTAAGGAAATTAATCCTAATTCACAAGTAATAGTCCTGTATCGTGACATCCGGACATATGGCTATGCAGAAGACGCATATCTTGAGGCCCGTGAAAAAGGAGTGTTGTTTATTCCTTATTCCATGAATCAGAAACCGCAGATTGAACAGAAAACCAGCAAACTGTCAGTTTTCTATTATGATCCTATTCTGCAGGAAGACTTGAGCATCAATCCAGAAATGGTTGTCTTGAGCGTCGGTATTGTACCTGAAGAAACCGAGACTATGAGCAAACTCTTAAAGGTCCCTGTTACCAGGGATAAATTTTTCCTTGAGGCTCACGTTAAACTTCGTCCGGTGGAATTGCCGGTTGATGGAGTCTTTGTCTGTGGGTTGGCTCATGCACCTAAGCCGGTGGATGAGATTGTTGTTCAGGCTCAGGCTGCAGCGGCCAAGGCAGCAATACCATTAGTGAAAGGATATGTTTCTGTCGATCCGATTGTATCCAATGTAAACAAGGAAATGTGCATCGGCTGCAGTCTTTGTGCAAGCCTTTGTCCCTATCAGGCTATCCAGATGGTTAAGGATGAGAATAACAAAAGAAAGGCGGAAACTGTTGTTGCTTCCTGCAAGGCGTGCGGGATCTGTGCTTCACATTGCCCGACCTTTGCTATTTCCATGGGTGGTTTTACTAATGAACAGATTGAATCGCAGATCAGTGCCTTTGGTGTTAAAGAAGAAGAGCCGGCAGCTTAGGCTTTGTTCAAATAATTTATACTGTATTATTACAAAATCAATCAATTAAGGATTCGTTTATGAGTCAGGAAGAATTCAATCCTAAGATCCTCGGATTTCTATGCAACTGGTGCTGTTATGCAGCCGCTGATGCGGCTGGTGTTTCTCGCTATCAGTACCCACCTAACCTGAGGACCATTCGAGTGATGTGTACCGGGCGAATTGATCCGGCCTTTGTTTTGCGTGGTTTCATAGAAGGGGCAGCAGGTATTTTCTCAGGCGGCTGACAACTTGGCGAATGTCATTACCAGGTCGGTAATTATGATGCCATGGGGATGAATGCACTTGTACAGAAAGTTCTTTCTGAAATTGGACTTAGTCCTGAAAGATTTTCTTTACAATGGGCTTCTGCGGCTGAGGCTCCAAGGTTTGTAAAGCTTATCACCGAATTTACCGGTCAGATTAAAGCTCTTGGACCGCTTGGAGAAGCGGAAGGCATAGCACCCGAGGAATTAAAAGCCAGATTGGAGAAGGGGTTGGCTGTAGTGAGCGACCGGAAACTGCGAATGGCTTTTGGTGCTGGCACAAAAACAGTTCGCAAGGAAGCTAATTATACCCAGGAGCATATTACAGCAGTAATCGAAGGTAAAGTTGCTAAAGCTGTAGCCGGAGGATTTAATCCTGCTGTCAAAGAGAAAAAATCTGTTGCGAAAAAGACTGGTCAAGAGAAAAAAGAAGTCCAGCCTGGGGAGAAAAAAGCTGCGGCTAAGAAAAAAGTTGCTGCGAAATCTAAGGCAACAGCAAAGCCTAAGGCGGCTGCTAAACCAAAAACAGCAGCTAAAGCTAAAACAGCTCCTAAAAAGAAGGCTGCTCCTAAAAAGAAGGCTGCTCCTGCTAAGAAGAAAAAAGCTGCTGCAAAATCGAAAAAGTAGACAATAAAATCAATATCCATAATAAAAAACCCCCGCCTCTCTTAATGAGGCGGGGGTTTTTTATTATGTTACTTGCGAGAATGTATTGAGATTAGGTTTCCTCTTTTTCAAGTTTTTCCTGCAGTTTCTTGAGTTCTTTTTCAAGTTTTTTCAGTTTTTTGTTAACTCCGTCAAAATTATAAACTTGCGCTCCATTTGGCGCTTCAACAGGATAATTATTGAAATCTGAGGCATAGACTCTCCAGGATTCATCCCAGTTGGCAGGGTTTTCAAATCCCATCAGACGAAGCTGCATATAGGTAAGGGTTGAGCGGGTTCCGGTTTGGCAGTAACCGATAGTCCGTTTGCTTTTGTCTAGGCCTTCAAAGGCTTTCAGTGTTGCTGCCATATCTAAATAGCCAACTTCTTTATCTTTGTCGGCTTTTTTGTCAAATTCCTTTTTCAGGGTATTAAGGTGCGAAACGTTAATGGTTGTGTTAGGAACATGACCACCTCTTATTGCACGCATATCTGTACCGACATGCTCTTTTTTGGATCTTGAATCGATGAGCTGCACGTCGGTCTGGTTGCCCTTTGCTATGTTCAGTATTTCGTCAGTGGATGCCAACAGGCTCGAATTCACCTTAGCAGTAAAAGTTGTTGCTTCCTTAACGGTGGGTTCCTTAGAAAGTCGATTACCTGCATTACGCCAGGCATCCAGTCCTCCATCCAGCAGGTGGACTTTGTCCTTTTGTCCCAGGTATTCCAGTACCCAGAATCCCACTGAAGCATCGGTAAGGGTTTTAATATCTCCATGGTAGATAATGACATGGGTGTCGTTGCCTATTCCAGCCTTTGCAAAAAGATTTTCATACTTGGCAATATCATTCCATACCCGAGCTGTCGAATCTCTTAATGCTTTTTTAAGTCTCTTACCAAGACTAATTGCTCCCGGTATATGACCATCTGCATAGTCTTTCAGATCTCTGGCATCAATAACCACCCAATTGGGGTCTTCTAGTTTTGC
>CAMYJP010000201.1 GCA_947258675.1 uncultured Desulfobulbaceae bacterium
AACCACACCGGAAGCCAAATCCTAAAGCAGTGGATGAGTCTTTGTGAAAGGTAAGTGCTGCATCA
Source organism: uncultured Desulfobulbaceae bacterium (assembly GCA_947258675.1). Next base: position 66 of record CAMYJP010000201.1, read on the forward strand.
TTGAGTTTGAGTTTTTCCATTGCCGATGCAAGGTCTTCATAATCTTCAGTGGAAATTGGGTAAAGTGAGGAGAAAACTACCTGTTTAATTTCTTTGAACCCTGGTAATGGCTTAGGGCATGGTTTGTCCTTATGTGTAATAGTATCTCCTGGTTTAGTGTCCGCAACAGTTTTAATACCGGCGATGATGTATCCTACTTGTCCTGCTGATAACTGCTTTTGCGGTGTGTTTGTCAGTCTGAATAGTCCCACCTCATCTACTTTATGGGTTGAGCCGTTATGCATGAATTGTATGATATCACCAGATTTCACCGTACCTTCAAAAATGCGACAGGAAATTATGGTGCCGCGGAATGAGTCATATTGTGCATCAAAAATCAAGGCTTCAAGTGGCTTGCTGGGATCACCGGATGGAGACGGAAGATGGTGTACAACAGCTTCAAGAATATCCACAATGCCGGTACCGTTTTTTGCTGAGCATAAATGAACAAGTTCTTTGTCGAGACCAAGGTCCTCTTCGATTTGTATTGCGACTGTCTCCGGATCAGCGGCAGGAAGGTCAATTTTGTTGATGACAGGGATGATAACCAGTTCCTGTTCCATTGCCAGGTACAGATTAGCGAGGGTTTGCGCCTCAACTCCCTGCGCTGCATCTACAAGCAATAGAGCACCTTCACAGGCAGCAAGAGCGCGGGAAACTTCATAGCTGAAATCGACATGACCTGGGGTATCGACAAGGTTTAAAATGTAATCGTTACCATCTTTGGATCTGTATGGCAGGCAAATTGATTGACTTTTTATAGTAATCCCCCTTTCTCTCTCAATATCCATGCCGTCGAGCAGTTGATCACGGAATTCTCGTGCGGAAACCAGTCCGCAATGCTGAATGAATCGATCTGCCAAAGTGGATTTTCCATGATCGATATGGGCAATAATGCTGAAATTTCTAGTATTCTTCATATGTATACGACTTCAGTGCCAGGTAGAATGCTGTTAATGTCCGATGACCATTCCGGTATGAAAAAAGACGGTTGACTGTTCTTCAACGTTTGTGAAGTGCCAAAGAATTTAAACGTGGCTTAATTTTTCAGTTTTTATCATATATGGAAAAAGTTGCAAAGAGTATTTTTATCGGATGGCTGGTAAGCCTTGTCCTCTTTTAGGGTTTAATACCCTGTTACTCGAGGTTTTATGCTTATCTGCTATGGGCAGTTACTTTCAAAAGGTGTTTCAGGTTCCTTAGAGATTTCATGAAATATATAATCTGGGGAAAACTTGTTTAAATAAATTCACACCAGAAAACTAAAAATTAAAGAAAAGACAGGGGGAGTGTTCTTGTCTTGTAACAATATTATGGTATGAGCAAGAGGGAAAGAGATTGACGTTTCAAGTAGGTACATTATTATATGCATTATGAAAAAAAATAAGAAACACCAACACAAAGAGACAATGATCCACCCACTGGTAACCATGCCAGATGATAATAATCTTCCGGCCTTGGGACATGCCGGCTTACAAAGATATCTGCAGGAAATCAGTCAGTATAAACTCCTGTCTCGGGAGGAGACTGATGAATTGGCAATACGGTATTATGAAACAGGTGATCCGGATGCCGCCTACAGGCTTGTTTCAGCCAATCTTCGACTGGTAGTCAAAGTTGCAATGGATTTTCAGAAATACTGGATGCAGAATTTTCTTGATCTTATTCAGGAGGGCAATGTCGGCCTCGTGCAGGCAGCCAAGAAATTTGATCCTTACCGTGAAGTAAAATTTTCCTATTATGCTGCTTATTGGATCAGGGCCTACATTCTGAAATTTATAATGGATAACTGGAGGCTGGTTAAAATAGGTACTACTCAGGCGCAACGCAAGTTGTTTTTCAGCTTGAATAAAGAAAAAAAATTGCTGGAGGCGCAAGGTTTTAAACCGGAAACCAAGTTATTAGCAGAGCGTTTGAACGTAAAAGAGAGTGAAGTTATAGAAATGTCACAGCGAATGGACAGTTGGGATGTTTCTTTGGAAAGCCCTGTGCGCGAGGATTCTGACGACGAACAGAAAGACTTCCTCCCGGATGGCTCACCCGCTGTTGAAGAGATAGTAGCAGATCGTGAAATTCAGGAACGGCTGACAGGAATATTAGAAAAATTAAAAACAACGTTAAACGAAAAAGAACAACTCATATTAGATTCGCGCCTACTAAATGACGATCCACGCACTCTGCAAGATATCGCCGACACCTTCGGTATCTCACGGGAAAGGGTAAGACAGATTGAGGCCAATTTATTGAAAAAAATGAAAAAGTATATTGAAAAATCAGAACCTGATATTATTGATATCTATAGCGATAATAATACTGAAAAAGATTAATCCCTGCGGTTAATGAGATTTTCGCATCCAAATTTCAAAATGATTCCGTTGTCTCATAATTGTTTGCCTACCGTCACAGCAATTAGTGTTTTCATTTATGTTTCTTGACCGTTCTTGTGTGGTTCGCGTTCCTTTATTGATTATTATTTCGGTATCGTCATATTCGGCGGTGAATCCCTTTTAATATCTTTAGAAACAATTAGTTAGGTGTAAGGGTTGTTACGAAGAAACCGACATATATTTTTATTCCTTCTGACCACATCACTGTTTATGTGTTCTCCAGTGATCGGGTATACTGAATCATTGCCTGTACCGCCTTATAGTCTAGTTCCTGAACGAGAACTAATTCTCGGTGAGCGCAATGTCCCTGAATGGAAATATATTTGGAATTCTGCTCGTCGATTAACAAGAATCGGAGATTATTCAAGGGCGATTGAACAATATGAAAGGCTCCTTTTAATAAAAAACAAACTTGAAGAAGCGCGCTGGGAATTGGCCAAAATTCACATGCATCTCAAACAATGGGATGATGCGGCCTTGATATTAGAGATATTGCTGGAGGCAGAGCCTGAGCGCGCAACCTATCTCAATGCCCTTGGTCGAGTTGTCTGGGAGAAGGGTCAATTTGATCGGGCTGTTGATTTATTCCAAAGATCTTATGAACAGGACAGAAACAATGTAAATGCCATCGCCGGTCTTGTAGAAGGTCTCATTAAACTTGGTAGAAAAAATGAGGCTTTCCCTGTTTTGGAGGCCTTGCATAGATTGCAACCTGATAATCTGGGTGTCCAACGCTACTTAGCAATTTTGGCATATGATTTATCCTTTTATGAAAAAGCGAGACAGCATCTGATTGCAATTGCGGAACAAAAAGAAGTAGACAATGAAATACTATTAAAAACTGCCAGAGTTCACGACAAACTGCAGCTGCCCAATTTAGCTATTGCCTATTGGCAAAGGCTGGTAATCCGAGAACCGGATAATACTGAAGCCCATATTCGTTTGGCTGATTTTTTTGAAAAGTCCAACAGGTGGAAAGAGGCATTGCCTCATTTCCATTTTCTTCTTAAACAAGATGAAGAGAATATTGAACTTCATTTGAGGACCGGGAGAATATATGAGAAGTTAGGTGATTATTCCAAAGCATTGCCTTACTATAATACGTATCTGAAGGATAATCCTGACGACCATGAAGTATTAAGGGCAGTTGTGAAAATGCAGTCTGCTCTGGGTAACAAGGAAGAAACCCTGGCCGCATTAGATACTTATTTCAAGGCGGAACCTGACTCAGAACCTGATGATCTGAAGCTGGCAGCCCGTCTTTATGATGCTGCAGGAAGATACAATAAAGCGATTCCTTTGTATATGAAGCTGTTTGATATTTCTCCTCAAGATCCGGAAATACTCTCCTCTCTGGCTAATGATCTCCTGGCAATAGGTGAAAATGAGGGAGCATTGTCAATGTGGAGGCTTTTGGCAGAGGTAGTAGATGAACCGTTGAATGTGTATATGTCAATGGCCGACCTGCTTGAACGCTTAGATAGAACAAATGAGCTAATTGAAATCTTAGAAGCAATCCACGTAATTAATCCAAGTGACAATAATAATACGATGAAACTTGCTTCACTTTATCTCGACAGAGGTGAATATAAAAAGGCTGAGTTTTACTTCGATCATCTTGCAGGGAGAAACTATGATAATACAAATTTTTTCTTTAAAAGAGGTACGTTGTATGAACAGTTGAAGTTATACGAAGAGGCCATCAAAGATTATACTATCTATCTTAATAACCACCCCGAGGATTACCAGGTTAGAATCGCAATTATCAGGCTGGCAGGTGCACTGGGGATGATTGGCCTTACCACTGAACATCTAAGCAGACTGGAGAACAACTTTACAAAAACAGAAATGACAACTGTGCAGCGGCTTGAGTACCATGTTGTAAAAGCTGATTCCTTGAAAAATAATGGCTTCCATGATACCGCCATTAAAGAATATCAGAAAATGCTGGATCATATCATAAGACCTGTATCCGAAACAGAACAATCTTTGTTGGAAAGAGCTTGGCTTGGCATTTCGTCAAGTTACCAGGATTCAGGGTTGTATTTTGAAGCGGATCAGACTCTGCGTCGTGCTTTATTGTCTGAGAATAATCGTGTGTTGTTCGCGTCTGCTTTGCTTGAACTCTCTTTACACGCTGGTCATCTAGCCGATGCTGAAATCTGGCTTAATGAATTGGGACCTCTAACAGTGGTAGAAAATATTCAGGAACAGGACCCCACTTTAGAAGAATGGCAGTTAGAGCTATTTAGTGCACGACTATTATAAATCAAAAGGAAAAAGTCCTCAATTCATCATAAGCATACACCTGGCCCATTTCCTGCTGGATTCTGGTAGATTAAAACAGGCCGAGAAAATCTGCAGAAATATGATCGCTCAAGGCTATCATGATCTTGAAGTTTTCGCTTTACTTCAGCAAATTCTTCGAAAGGCAAAAAAAAATCGGGCAGAACTGAAATTAGTAAATACTATGGCTTCGATATTCTGGAGAGGCAATGCAGATAATGCCGATCTGGAGAATATTTTGCGACTATCATCACTCTATGGCAGGTATGGTAATTTAGACTTGCAAGCGCAGTATGCCAGTTCTGCATTGAGACGAGCTCCATATTCACTGAAAGCTCAATTCCTCCTGGCTGAAGCGGAAAAAGGAAAAGGCCGGTTCAAGGAGGCGCTTGATATATATAAAAGAGTGCTTCATCAATATCCTGAGAATACCATAGCCCAGATAGAAAACATCAAGATTCTTTCCAAACTCGGCAGAATAGAAGAGGCTCTTAAGTTCTGCGTAAAAACTTTGAAAAGTGAAAATCAACGACCTGATATTTTACTCATTAAAGCCCGAATTCTCTGGAATAAGAATCAGAAAAAAGAAGCATTGTCGATTTATGAATCCTACCTGAAACCTCCTGTGGATAAATTGCTAGCCGAACAG
>CAMYJP010000202.1 GCA_947258675.1 uncultured Desulfobulbaceae bacterium
ACAATGACAAATGGTATTTTTTCTCGAACCAAGGGTAAAAGCGGTTTATGGAAGGGGATATGTGGTTCAATGCGGTTTAATGGCCATATATCGATCAGCAAAAGAAGAAGAGGGGTGGTAACCAGCATTGGTTTACTCATCAATCCCATAATAAAAAATATATAGCAACTTAGTAGGGTTATCCTGTTTGGCCTGGAAACCTGTTTAGCGTATGTTAGAAAGGTTAACAGTAAGAAAAATACACTAAGAACATCTTTTCGTTCAGACGCCCAAGCCACTGATTCAACATGGAGTGGATGTATTGCAAAGAACGCTGCGACGATAAAACTCTGCCAGCGCAAATTTGTTGCGGTACGAAGGAAAAGGAACAACATAACAGCATTTGTCATGTGAAAGAGGACATTAATAATATGGTGGCCTCCCGGATCCAGTCCAAATAAATGATAATCTACCATGTGGGACATCCAGGTCACTGGATGCCAATTGCCGGCATGAGTTGTAGTAAAAGCCCATAAAATATTATTAAATGATAACCCTGATTGTATTCTCAGATTTTCAGTGATATATATCGGGTCATCAAAATTAATGAACTCGTGATTTCGGATCTGCCAATATAGAGATAGTACAGATAGGGCGAGAATAAATATGATGAGAATATCAAGACGTTGAAGTGATGTTTTTGGTTTGGAAACCATAACGGTGTAATATTCTGCTATATTCTAATTTCAATAATAGTCCCAAAAGTCATTCGGCTCTCTTATTTATGAGAAGACAAAGGCTAGTCTTTAAAGACTAAATTTCAAAATTTTTCGCCCGGGGTAGATCTAGCATGGGAAATGTTAATGCTGGGTTCGTCGTGGCCTTTTAACCGAATTTTCTCAATTTCGATTGTGAAATGACATTTTGCAAGACAGTCAAGATTTTCTTTATTAACAGAACCACATATGATGATTTAAAAGTTTATAATAGGTTTTATCGTTAGAGCGTACAAAAAGTTAAACAAGATCGGTATGCTTATTAAACAAGGTACATTTAAATTTTGAAAAGAGGTTTTCGATGGTCGATCCAAATTTGAAGTATTGCCTTACATGTCAGGATGAATATATGCCAGAAATTGTCAATTGTCCGATATGCCATGATCAATTGCAAACTGGGCAGCAAGTGCTTGAAATTGAGGAAGCAAGACGGAATAGACTTGCAAATCGTTCTGGACAGGTTTCATCTGAAGATGAAGTGGTGAGTATTCGCCAGGGAACATTGAATGATATGAAACATCTTGAAAATTTGCTTAAGGCTGAAAATTTAGGAGTATTGATTGCCGGTGATGAAAATTCATGTGGAAAAGGATGCTGCGCCTCTAATTTTTTTCTGCAGGTGAGAAAGGAAGAAGCGTATGATGCGCTAAAGATCCTGGAGGCAGAATTTTTACGTACAACCGGTATTGAATACCATGATACTACTCATGCGGATAGTGTGTTTGATCCAAAGGCCGGGGAAGTTGTATGTCCGGCATGTGGACATGCTTTTTCTCCAACCTCAACTTCCTGCCCAGATTGCGGACTGCAATTCGGGTAATACTACCTCATAGAATATGAAATTCACTGATAAACGTGTCTCAAAAAAAACATTCTGCACCTGTAGCTACTTATCCTGGCAGTGTATGAAAAAATAAGGCTTAGATATTTTCAGTTTTAAAATTCATTAAGGATTATCAGCTTTCCAAACCAATATTTTTGGCCCATCTCCCATTCTTTCTTTCGGGACGCTTCATCGGTTTCTTACTATAATATATTGCCTGATATCCTAGGGCGTTGTTTACGGCCTCTGTAAATTCTCTGCTGGGTTTGATGGTTAAATCGCCAGGAATTGTCACATCTACTTCTCCGCGACCGCTTTACATGATTAACCTGGTCTGATTTTAATAGAATTTTTGCTCCAGCTGTATATTTGCTTCGGGCAATATCCAAAGTATCTACGGCATCGGCGATTATTTTATCCCCCCTTTCGTCCTTTTTTATTATTCCTTGAATAATGAGAGGAGTTTCAGTCTCAAGCAGATGTGAACATTGTTTAAAAACATCAGGGAAAAGGACTATATCTGCCGTTCCTGCAATATCTTCCAGGGTAAGAAATCCCATCCTCTCACCCTTTCTACTGGTATGATCCTTGAAGGCGTGGACTATGCCTCCCACCCGGACAGGCTGTCCATCAATGCATTCAGCTAATTCGGTGAGTTCTGTATCGGCAACTGTTTTTATTTCATCTTTGAAGTTTTCCAATGGGTGCCCAGTTATGTAAAAACCAACGGTTTCTTTTTCATGAGCAAGTTTTTCTTTTTGGCTCCATTCGGGGATATCAGGCAGTACAACAGTAGAATATGTTGTGGTTATTTCTGAATCCATTACTGTAAATAGGGAAATCTGCCCGCTTTGTCGGTCCCTCTGGGCTGCCTGGGCTTGGTCTAGGGCCTGGTCAAGAATAGCAAATAATTGAGAGCGTTTGGCGCTTAAAGAGTCAAAAGCTCCCGATTTAATGAGGCTTTCTACTACACGTCGATTGACCCGACGCAAATCAACCCGGCTGCAAAATTCCACCAAAGATTTAAAGGGTCCGTCCTGGCGGCGTTCTTCTATTATGGAATCAAGAGCTGCATCCCCTACATTTTTTACAGCCGCTAATCCGAAGCGGATTCTATCATTTATTACTGTGAAATCCTGGTCACTTTCATTGATGTCAGGTGGAAGAACTTCAATTTCATGGTCACGACATTCGTTAATATACGTTACTATTTTATCGGTATTATTCATGTCGCACGATAGGAGAGCCGCCATGAATTGAGCAGGGTAGTGCGCTTTAAGATAGGCTGTTTGATAGGCTATTAAAGCATAAGCCGCACTGTGGGATTTATTGAAACCATAGCCGGCAAATTTGGCCATCAAATCAAAAATATATTTCGCCTTTTCTTCCGGTATATTGTTTTTTTCAGCACCGGCCATAAATTTTTCTTTTTCAGCCGCCATGATTGCCGGAACCTTTTTTCCCATAGCACGCCGCAGTATATCAGCATCTCCAAGGGTATAGTTGGCCAGAATGTTGGCAATTTTCATTACCTGTTCCTGGTAAACGATAACACCGTAAGTTTCTTCCAATACTTCCTTGAGCTGGGGAAGGGGATAGACAACCGGTATTTTCCCATGTTTGGTATCCACATACGTACCGACCATACCACTTTCCATGGGCCCAGGCCGATAAAGGGCGACAAGCGCAATTAGGTCCGTGAACACTTCCGGTTTCATGCTCATGAGGAGCCCACGCATACCTGAACTTTCCAGCTGAAAAACCCCAAGGGCGTCTCCCCGACATAGAAGATCATAAGTTTTCTGGTCATCCATTGGGATAATATCAATTTCTAACTGGTATCCAAGATCGTTCTCAATCAGTTTGATAGTTCTATCAATAACTGTAAGTGTCTTGAGACCGAGAAAGTCGAACTTTATCAGCCCGGTCATCTCAGTATATTTCATATCATACTGAGTCAGTGTTTCACCTTTAGGGCCTTTGCATAATGGTAAGTACTCTACAATAGGCTCGGGCGATATAACTACTCCGGCTGCATGGGTTGATGTGTGCCGGGCCAGGCCTTCAAGCACTTGAGCTACAGAAAGTAGTTCTTTTACTTGGGGATCGCTGTCCTGGGCATGTTTCAGTCGCGGTTCCATCTTGATTGCGTCTTTGATGGTGATTTTGAGTTGTTCTGGAATAAGTTTGGCGATACGGTCTACATCTGCAAAGGGTAGGGCAAGGGCCCGTCCCACATCCCTAATGACGGCCCTGGCTTTCATTGAACCATAGGTAATGATTTGCGCAACATGATCGGTGCCGCCATATCTTTTCTGGACATATTGGAGGACTTCTCCTCTGCGTTCCTGGCAAAAGTCAATATCAAAATCCGGCATACTTTTTCTTTCAATATTAAGAAAACGTTCGAAAATCAGACCGTAGGGAATCGGATCTATATCTGTTATTCTCATTGAATAGGCGGCAAGGCTGCCCGCTCCAGAACCTCGTCCCGGTCCTACAGGAATTTTCTGGTCTTTGGCCCAGTTGATAAAATCCGCCACTATTAGAAAATAACCGGGGAAACCCATTTTCTGGATTACATTAATCTCATGATCCAATCTTTTTCGATAAGTTTCTTCAATATTCGGCTGGAGCTTTTTCTGGGCTCGAATTGCGGTAAGTCTTTCTTCAAGCCCTTTTCTCGCTTCTTTTTCAAACAGTGAATCCAGGGTTTCCTCTTCAGGTACAGGAAAATTAGGAAAATGGTGTGCTCCAAAATCGAGTTTTAGGTCACATCTATTGGCAATATCTACCGTCGTTTGAATTGCCTCTGGGCAATGTTCAAAACGGCTGATCATTTCAGGTGGAGATTTGAAATAGAGTTCATCAGTGGAGAAGTGAAACCTGTTTTTGTCATGTATGGTTTTGCCAGTCTGAATACAGAGAAGAACATCATGGGCATGGGACTCTTCTTTATTAAGATAATGACAGTCATTGGTGGCAACTAAAGGAATGCCAATTTCCTTGGAAAGTACCTTGAGTCCGTTATTTACAATAGTTTGTTCAGGAATGCTATTTTCCTGCATTTCAAAGTAAATTCGATCATCAAATATCTGTTGCAACCGCAGTGCTTCTTTTTTTGCTTCTTCAAGGTTGTTGTTCACTAAAAGGGCCGGAATGCCGCCATGCAAACAGGCAGTAAGAGCAATAAGGCCATCACTGTGTGCGACAAGCAATTCTTTGTCAATACGCGGTTTGTAATAGAAACCTTCCAGTTGGGCCCTGCTTGCCAGTTTCATCAGGTTTTGGTATCCGGTATAGTTCATGGCCAGCAGTACGAGATGAAAAGCAGCCTCTCCGGCGCTTCTGGCATTTTTCTTGTCCAAACGGCTTTTAGGAGCAATGTAAAATTCACTGCCGATGATTGGTTTTATCCCTTCTTTAGTGGCTTTAACATATAGCTCAAGTGCTCCATGCATGGCTCCATGATCAGTAATTGCAACTGCATCCATATTGAACTCTTTGCATTTGGCAATAAGATCGTCGAGCCGGATAGCACCATCGAGCAAAGAATATTGGGTATGAACGTGAAGGTGGATAAAATTGGCAGGGGCATGTTCAGTCATTATTAAACCTTAATTACTGGTGTTAGGTAAAAAAGTTAAGCATCTACATTGGAGAAGTCGATTGCTACTCTTTGGGGAACTGATTTTGCGGGATGAAAAGTATAGATTATTTTTAACAGATTCAAGGAAAAATATGTACCTATAATCGGACAAGGATGAAGATATTAATTTTGTGATCAGTAAAGTATTTTTGAAAAGGTGGGCATTTTATTAAGAGCAGAAAGACTTTTCCAAAGGTCATTTTCTACATGCGGTTCCAAAGTGATGATAGGTGTAAGATTCTTGTTTTTTAAATAAGTAAAAAGAGCATGAAAATCAAAACCACCTTCACCAACAGCTAAATGGTCATCATAAAGACCGTTGTTGTCATGAAGATGAAGTTGCCCAAACCAGGGATGCAGAGGATATAGCCAGTCCTTCCATGAGTTACGTCCATAGACCATTACATGACCAACGTCCAGGCAGAAACCAACTTGATTAGATCCTAATGTTGTCAATATATGCTTATGCATGTCAGGAGTGCTCTCATACGTGTTTTCGAACATAATTCGTGTTGGTTGCTCAGAGGCAATTGATAGAAGTTCCTGCCATGTATCAAGAGAATTTTTAAGCCAGGTATCATAAGCAATGTCGTGGATTCCAGAAATATAATAGAGATGGCACACTATGGAAACTGGTTTGAAAATGGGAATCAATTCAAAGGCTCTATGTAATTTTTCCCTAGTGGTTTTCAAGGCTGTTTGTTGTGGATCTCCTGGTGACAGGCCTGAAAAGGGTGCATGTATAGTGCAAGCAAGGTCTTCAGCCTTCAGTTTTTCTGAAACTTTTTGGAAGCGATCTTTTGAAACTGTAAAGAGGACGTTACCGTCAAGACCTATTTCCGGTTGGATGCGATTATCTATGATTCGCTGTATGTCGCGTTCAAGCCTCAGAAAGGGGACATTTACAAAACTTTTAGTGCTGATATGGATGAATGGATGCGGAGGTGACATCATTTTATTGAAATTGATTAAATAACAACCTTAATCCACCAGCTTTGCTGGTGAGTCCCAGCTATGCTATGCAAGCAAGACAGTGACAAAATAAAGAGGACTTATTGCAAGTATTCTTTTCTTTCAAAACATTCATTTTCTTTGTTTGCCCAAAGAAAACGAAGCAAAAGAAAGGGCAGCCGTTCACTTGTCCGCCTGAGGCGGATTCCCTGTGCTTCTCGAAACGCCCGGAAGTTTGAAAACTCGTCCGCCTCGGGCGGACTCAAACAGGGTCAAACTTCTATTT
>CAMYJP010000203.1 GCA_947258675.1 uncultured Desulfobulbaceae bacterium
TTTTTCGAGTTCTTACTCGCTCTATTATGCTGCTTACTGTGCTGTAATTCGTAATATTAAAATACTTGCCGACTCCGGTCAGGGTCTCCTTGCTGTAAATTCGCAGGAGATAAACAGCTATATCTCTTGGCCAGTTTTCTGTCCCCCGCTTAGCTTTCATAAGCGACTTCCTCTTAATTTTAAATCGTCTGCTCACTAAATCTATGATGGTCTCCGGATCCGGAGCTAAGATATTGGATTCCGGTATCTCCGGATGAAATCGCAAGTCCTGAAATTTTTCTTTTATCCATTCTTTAAAATTATCATCTCCCAGGACTGAAGCCAGATTTTTTTTCGAATAAAACTTTCCTATCTCTTCTGGTTCTTTTTGTAATACAAACTCAACATAAGCTTTTTTTGATTGTCTGCTCTTTTCTGAAAAGATGGACACCATAAAGTCCTTATATAACCAGTTCCATTTTCTCGCACTGGATGTGTATCCCTTATGACTGCTCCATTTAAAATCACCAGGATCTTTTACCAGGCCTACATTTAATGGATTTCTATGAATATAGCGTAACACCTCAAGCAGGTAACTGTCGCCGTCAACTACTACGGACTTGTATCGCCCCCGGAACAATTGGCCATCCTCCTTATGACGGCGGTTATATCGCTGGGTGTACACACCGTTGATATGCCGCATACATCGGGATATGTTGCCATCTGGCGTATGAAGCAGCAGATGATAATGGTTTGACATAAGACAGTATGCTGCAACCTTCAGATTCCACATTTCAATGGTTTCCTGAAGAACTCCAAGGAATATTTCATAGTCCTTGGGGGATGCAAATATTTTCTCTCTTCGCCGACCACGATTCATAACGTGATACCATGCGCCGGGATATTCTATTCTTAACGGTCTGGACATATTCTTTTATTATTACAACAACTCTTAAAAGTCAATAGAAGACTTGACCCCTTTTTTGACCCCTTTTTTTTTATTTTCTTTCTTGTTCAAGGAGGCCTATATTCTGCAGCCGACAATCGTCCCCATGGTTTCCGAGGTCAATTTTGTCTAGCAATCAAGCCTTGCCATCCTCACTTTAGTCATGATCCTGCTTGGTATTATCCCAATGATCAGCACGAAAATCCAGCACATCGTTCAATAATCCCAATGCGCGAACTCTATGAATTTTGATTTGATCGGGCTGTTGCCCAACCCCCCCCTTATCCTCTGTTATTTTCATTAATTCTCATATATTTTTCGCAGCAGTTTGCAACCTCGCCGGTTACCACCGGGGAGTTCATTCACCTCAAGAATTATTGAAATTTGATCATAAGGTTCCTTTTGTCATATGACATAAAGTGGTTGATCAGGTTAGCCGATACGTTTCTTTAAAGGATTAATTTTTAATAATACGACAGGACACGCATATGATAATAATCCCGCATTCCGGAAAAATGAGCTGGACAAACCCACCAGTCATTACCCTGATGCTCATTCTGGCCAATTGTTTTGTTTTTTTTGCCTTACAAGGAAATGAGTCGGAATATTACCATCAGGCCCAAGAGCATTATTTTGACTCGGGCCTAAGCGGAATAGAACAAGAGGCCTATATCAAATATCTTTATGATACTGGCCAGGAGCAGAAACTGGCATATCTGAAGGAGCCCAAAACCGATGGACATGAAAACGAGTTTATAGTCCAGCAAGAAATGCGGAGTGACGATACGTTTATAATTAGATTGAAAAGCGACGAAATCATAACACCACAGATGAAATTGTATTCCCGATGGAAACAGCTGCGGCAGGAATATGAAGATATTTTAGGCCAATCGATGACTTACAGCTATGGCTATAAACCAGCCCAAGGAAACATCCTTAACGCCTTCACCTGTATGTTTCTGCACGGAAGCCTCATGCATCTGGTTGGGAATATGGTTTTTCTCTGGCTCGTCGGATGTATGATTGAGATGGGTTGCAATCGGCTGATCTATATTATGACTTATCTTCTCACCGGCATCATAGCTACTCTCTCCTTTGGCCTGATTTATTCAGACAGTTTTACCCCGCTTATCGGCGCTTCAGGGGCAATTGCCGGACTTATGGGTTTTTATACAATCCTTTTTGCCAGAAAGAAGGTGGGTATTTTCCTGTCGTTAGGCTTTTATTTCACCAACACCAAAGTACCGGCAATTATTCTGTTACCCTTCTGGATTGGTAATGAGTTGTACCAGCTTTTTTTGGGTGGTCCGAGTAATGTTGCATACACTGCCCATCTAGGCGGCCTTGTTTCAGGCGCTCTTGCCAGCCTGGTTCAGAAACAATTTCTTGGTGGTGTTCATGAAGTGGTATCTGAGGAAGAATTGGAAGATACGGTAGCTTCTCTTATGGAAGAAGGCCTGCAACATCTGTCTGATCTTGATTTTATCAATGCCCGTAGGTCATTTGAGGAGGTTTTGCAGCAGGATCAGGGAAATAGCAAAGCCCTTTTGCATCTCTTTCATATGGAAAAACAGAATCCAGGTCATGAAAATTTCCATGCAACGGCAAATAAACTGCTATCTACCCTGTGCAATTTTACCAACAATGAAGAAGAGTGTATCTCAATATATAACGAATACAGAGAGGCTGCCACTCAACCCGGATTATCAGCAGATATTTACATGCATATTATGGGAAGCCTCTTAAAAAAGGGTGAGTTGGAAGAAGCTGCAACCATTCTGGCATATCTGCTTAAAAGTCATGCCGGATTTCCGCAAATCCCGGGGAGCCTCCTCACTCTTGCCAAGGCATATCATAAGAAGGGAGTAATTCCTAAAGCGAGCAGATGCCTTCAAGTTCTGTGCAGAAAATATCCTGATTCAAATGAATATCGGATTGCCAATTCACTGCTTACAGAATACAATCCCACGGCATAACAATCAGACATAATTTTGATAAAAAAAATATGGACAACAAATTACTTAATTGCTGGGGAATACAAAGATGCGGTAGAGAAAAAGGCGGCAATAAAGAATCCGTTTTTTGTGAGTGCCAGGTTTCAAAGGAAAATATGGGGCATAGCTGTTGGGCAGTGCCCGGCACCTTTTGTGATGGCGAAATCAAGGGGATAGTTGTCGAAAAGGTTGGAACTTGCTCCTCCTGCCAAGTGTATGCATTATATAATCGAAAGGATGGGACAACAGCCAAAGAAGTCGTTGCCCAATTTCCAGAAGAAGAAAAATACAATCGCTTCATTCCTAAGCTTTAAATAAGGAATTGACTATATGTATAGAATCCTTGTCATCGATGACGATGAAACAATCCTCGAATTTATCCAGATAGTATTGGAAGAGGACAAGCATGAAGTTGTATCCACAACAGATAGTGCGGCGGGTCTGGAGTTGTTGAACAGAAAACGTATGGATCTGGTTATCACTGATATCTTCATGCCGGAACCAGGCGGATTACAAGTAATAATTAACATCCGTGAAAAGTTTCCCCAAACAAAAATACTTGCCATTACCGCGGGGGCAAAATCACTGGATTATATCAGTTTGGCAAAGGAATTGGGCGCAGATAGGGCTTTACAGAAACCACTAGAGGCGGGAAAATTTTTGGCAACAGTTAGAAGCTTATTATAATGAGCAAATCACATGAAGTCTCGAGCCCTCGTCATTGTATTGAATTCGCCTAGAGAACAACAATCACAATAGAATAATCTTAACTTTTTGACATAATTTCTCTCTCTATTCCTGAGAAATTCATAAATATATGGGTTACGCTATCTGCTGCAGATATTTTGACGCACTACCTGCTATATCGTGGGTTGGATAATTCCTTGTGAGAAAGCCCAGGATTTCCCTGGATTTGGTCTGATTATCCATCCTGGTGTGGAGAAATTTTGCTAAAAAGAAATAGACATCCGGCAGCAATGGATGTTCGGGATAGGATTTTGTGAATTTCAAGAGCGAATTTAGGGCATCCTTCGGGTCTTTTCGCCATGCTAGCCATTCTGCCAATTTATAAAGAGTATCAGGCGGTGGAGTAAATTTTGCGTCCGCCGCAATACAATCTCTATAAAGCTGGCACGCCTTTTCCTTTTTATTTTCTTTTACAAGTAACCCAAGGTAGCCGGCAGCATGCTTTAAT
The DNA here is from genome assembly GCA_947258675.1 of uncultured Desulfobulbaceae bacterium. Next base: position 4,115 of record CAMYJP010000203.1, read on the forward strand.
AATTCCCCATTATTCTGTTTCAGTTTCAAAAGGTTGTAATACCTTTCAGCCAATCGCAGATCGTTGATTGTACCTTTTGTATTCTCTTTGATAACCGAAATGGCCTCATCGATTTTTCCTTCTTTGACAAGTACCTCAGCTTCGCTCAACAAACTTTCATACGGGTTTGAAATAGATGACGGCTCTTGACCTATAAATTTTTCATAATCAACTTCATAACCGATTTCCTGATGATATTGCAGCAAAGCATAACCCATGAGATTGTATGATATCACCATATAATAATTTTTTGCTGCGAAATAGAGAAAAATAGTGAGAGGCACCGGCAATATGATGCCGACCTGGCTGATCAAAGCAGTTGGTGCTCCCAGCAGGAAGAGAAGAAAGACATACATCAGAAAGTACCCACCTCCTATTCTGAAAATAATGGTGCCAAACACCAGCGGGTTTAATGCCTGTACTAGTTGATTTGTAGCTGCCAAGCTCATTATCATTGCAGGTAGACAGAGAATTGCTATCATCCAGAAAAGTAGACCAGCTATCGGACCGTAACCAGCAAATACATATCCTGATCCTGCGTACACCACAACAACGATAATAATCTGTTTAAATACCAGCTC
>CAMYJP010000204.1 GCA_947258675.1 uncultured Desulfobulbaceae bacterium
TGCAAAAATAGAAATATATTTTGAAAATATATATTAAATGCCCATCCACTCTTCTAATTTGTTCTGAAATTAATAGGTTGATTAATTAACTTCTAATGCATTAAATTAAGTAATTATGGTGCCGCAATGGTTTAGAAAAACTTATATTACATTTTTTGTTTACTTCATTATCATTGCGCTTCAAACTCCAATTTATCATCAACATGTCGCTGATACTCATCGCAGCGAATCGGTTAAGCATACAGACCATATTGAACCACATCACTCTAATGATTACTCAGTAGATGTACATGGAAAAGATACCTTTCAAGAGGCTCTGCCTGAGGACACCGATCATTCTCATAATCATGCGCACTTTGAAAAAGAACTGTTTCGCAAAACCCGGATAGAGAATATCGCTGTTAACACTGCATTTGTTTATGGCATTGTCGTATTCGATAACGTTTCAAAGCATTTACTCTCTTTCAGCAAGTCCTCATATAATCCGAATGCAAGAATATCTTACCGTAAGATTTTCGCCAAAACGTCTTCAGGCCTTTCACCTCCCGTTTATTCTTCATAAACTAAAGTTAACCAGCAGTTTTTTTAAACCGGCTACCGGTGTGTTCGCACATCATACACGTTGATATTTATTTAACGTGCGGACAATAGACATTTGTAATGAATAGAGGAGTTAATTATATGAAGCTATTTAAATCAAAATTGTTTCCATTGCTGATCATGATGTTTCTCGTTACGCTGATATCGCAGTTAGCTTACGGACACGGCATGTCTGAAGCTGAACGGCAAGCGATCATAGAAGGCGGCAACCTGAAGTTTCTCTGGATTGGCGCAACCCATATGCTGACCGGGTACGATCACCTGATGTTTGTATTCGGTATTATCTTTTTTCTGACAAACTTCCGTGACATTGTGAAATACGTTACTGCATTTACTTTGGGGCACAGTGTCACACTGATATACGCTACCTATAACGGCATTCAGTTAAACTACTATCTGATTGATGCGGTTATCGCTCTCAGTGTGTGCTACATTGCCTTTCAGAATCTTGACGGCTTTCGCAAGTATTTTGATATCAAGACCCCGAATATGATGATGATGATCGTAGGCCTTGGTTTTATTCACGGATTCGGTCTGTCAACAAGGTTACAGGCCCTCCCACTAAGTGAGGACAACCTGTTGATGAACATTATCTCATTCAATGCCGGCATTGAACTGGGACAGATTTCAGCGCTTGCAGCCATGCTGGTGCTTGTTGCTCTGTGGCGGAAATCTCAGTCATTCATGTCCCACAGCAGGATTGCAAACTTTGCATTGATTGCGTTTGGCCTGCTCTTGTTCCTGGTGCAGACGCACGGCTATTCTCACAGCACTCCCTCTGAAGAACTTACTGCCAGTAGCGAGCCTTCTCCGGCAGTCTTTGCTACTGACGTGGTTGCTTCAACCGGAACCCCTGAAGAAGCTCAGCCTCAGTGGAAAGACACGATCACCATAACGATTCCTGCACGAAATGGCAAGGAATATAAACTTTATCTTGCTCAGGGATCAGTGCTTGAATACTCATGGAAGACAGACAGCGAAAAGCTCTATTATGATTTTCACGGTGAACCGAAGGGCGATACCACTGGTTATTTCGAGAGCTTCGCAACGAATACCGATAACCAGTCAAAGGGCTCATTAACCGCTCCTTTTGAAGGAACTCATGGATGGTACTGGGAAAACAAGAGTCCATTGCCTGTTAACGTCGTTTTGCAAACCAGAGGCACCTATCAAATGATATCTGAAAAGAAGAAGTCTAAAGATGATTCATTAATTGAAACCCCGAATGCTATAAAGCGAGATAGCATTTATTAATTTGACAGGAGGAAAATATGCGTAGAATTATTATTTCTTTAGTTGTTTTGCTAGCCTTTTCGGTAACTGGAGCTTTTGCTGGTGCGGGACACTCTCATGCCCCAAAGACTAAGCTTACCAAGACAGAGGTTCTTTCAAAAGCAACCAGCATCGTAGCCGAGATTGTACAAAAAGGCAAGTTGGATGCTTCCTGGGCTGAGCTTAAACCAGCTCTAGCTGAAAAGAAAACCTTTGAAAACAGGCCCGAGTGGGTGATTACTTTTAACAATCCAAAGGAAGAAGATCCGGCAAAGCAGAAACTATATGTATTTCTCAGCGTGTACGGGGAATATCTTGCGGCAAACCACGCCGGAAATTAGATTTAAGGGACCGTCAAGGATATTTCAATAAGATGTCATGCGTGCGGCTTCCCAAAGTCTCTGCCTGAAAACAGATAGAGCTTTGGGAGGCCTTCTATGATATTTAATTTATTGAACTATACTGTTGACTAACATGATCAAACGAAATGAAATTCATCATCATGATCATAACCTGAGAGGCTCTTACCTGCATGTCAGGTAAAAGACAAGACAACTGGAAGGAACTTGTAGATCATACATATTGCCTTACATTTCATAGTTCCGGTATTTGTAGCGGCGTTGTTCTTTCGGCGGGATTGGAAGATAGCTTATATGGTCATGGTATCCACTATGCTGGTAGATATTGACCACCTGATGGCAAATCCGGTTTATGATGCAGGTCGCTGTGGTATAGGCTACCATCCTTTACATGGTTTTTTGCCCATAGCGCTATATGTGATACTTTGCTTTATCCCAAAGTCACGTTATATTGGTATTGGGCTGGTAATTCATATGGCCCTGGATTCATTGGATTGTAATTTAACAAACGGCGTCTGGTTTGTTTAGCATGCATTCTAAAATTAATACATGGCTGATAAAATGACTATCGGTAAAATTTGATGCATATACATTCATTAGACAGATGGCAGCACAGGCATGATTTTTCATTTATTCATGAGAAAGGTGAGAGACGCACAAAACAGGTCTTAGCGCTTACAGCTATTACCATGATAGGGGAAATCATAGCCGGGATTACTTTTGGTTCAATGGCATTGCTTGCCGATGGCTGGCATATGGGTACACACTCTACAGCATTTCTCATAACTATATTTGCATACAGATATTCGAGGAAGCATGCAAAGAACGATCAGTTTACCTATGGGACTGGAAAAGTCAGTGTATTGGGAGGGTTTGCAAGCGCGGTAGCATTAGCAGTGGTGGCTTTCATAATGGCTGTTGAATCAATTTTACGACTGTTCAATCCTTCGGTGATTTACTACAATGAAGCAATCGCTGTCGCTGCTTTAGGGTTATTGGTAAATCTTTTTTGTGCCTATTTATTGCAGGGGCATCATGATGGTGAGCACGATCATGGACATCATCACGACCATAACTTAAGAGGTGCTTATCTTCATGTTATAGCTGATGCGTTGACGTCAGTTCTTGCAATTGTCGCTCTTTTCTTTGCTAAATACTATGGATGGAATTGGCTAGATCCGATTATAGGTATCGTTGGAGCAATATTAATTGCCCGATGGTCTTATGGGTTGCTGAATGATACAAGCACCATTTTATTGGATAAAAATATAAATTCAGAAATTACTCGAGCCGTTAAAAGTTCAATAGAAGCTGATTCGGATAACAGGGTGGCAGATATTCATGTATGGAAAGTTGGTCCTATAGATTACTCTGCCACCATCTCAATAGTGACTCACTACCCCAAGAAGATTGATCATTACAAGAAATTATTGGATGATTATAAAGAGCTTTCACATGTAACCATTGAAGTGAATCACTGTGAAGAAGAGCCCTGTATTATCCCAAATGACGAATCTGCTTAATGAGTGTAGTTACTATTTGTTTAGATTTTGAAAAAATGAACATGTAATTTCACTCTGTAAACGTCTTTTATTACTTAATAGTGCAAATTCTAGTCGGACATATTCTTTGTTCAGCAAGTCATCGGGATAGAAAATATCTATTGTTAATGCTCAATTTTATCCCCTTACCATATACTCGATAAGTCGGTAAAAGAGAGTAGTTTCAAGATAGCTTTCATCTGTTGATTTCAAATAGTTGTATTTCTTAATCCTGTAATCAACATTATCTAGATAAATATGATGTTGTAGGTTTTAAGCCTCTTCCAGCATATTCAAGTGTTTTTAGTAAATAGCCAGTGAATGTTCCTGAATACCGGTAGCACCTTATACATGCATCTATACGTACCGGGATTAAAGACTCATATCCCTCCCAAGATGACAGGTTGGGACGAGATTCAATCCACTCATCAATAGTGAATCTTATCAGCTTAGTAATTTCTTCGTTAGCCAGTAAATTTCCTTTCTGAGCAATCCTCACTAAAGCAATACTTATAAGATCCCTCATATGCTCATCGTGCTTGTTAGCTGGAGCAATAAAGACATATAGCTTTGATTCATACTTTTTCAGAATAATGCCGACTTCGGCTTTCTTTCTGTATTTCTTTCGTCCAGTGCGGTATACCGGTTTCCATTTCCTGTGATATTTTCTATCTAGGGCAACGGTAACTCTGTCCCAATCTATACCACCGACATCGGCCTGTACATTTTTCTGGATAAAGCGATAAACATGTGGGGCATTTTTCTTGATCCACGAACTATTAAACGAATCAGGCCGTTTCTTTATCAGCAGTTTATTAATGATCATTACAGCATAATTAAATTCCACGTCAATATCTTATAGCAAAGCCTCTAAATCAAGGGGAGATCAATTAAAAAAAGTCTGAATTCTCGCTAAAGAATGGCTAAAGAAAACTGTCTAAAGTAGGGTTT
>CAMYJP010000205.1 GCA_947258675.1 uncultured Desulfobulbaceae bacterium
CCGGCCGCAAGTTCAGATTGTTCTCAAATCGCAAATCGGTTCTGTCCTGGCGTTATCCGTTTTAGGTTTGTCGATGATTAGTCGGTGATACTTCAGGTGGGGTGAGTGGCATATTGCGGCGTTAACTTCTCTAAAACCATTAATGATAGGGAGACTTTTCATTGGGAACTCCTCCTGTGCTTATTCTTTAATGAATCATAGAGGGATCGGCGGATGAGGAGTGGAAGTGCTTAGAATTGAATGAGTGTTGCAAAAATTTCAGCTGCAGCCAAAGGTTCAGCGGATATTTTTTTTGTAGTGCTCAGACAATTCAATGACCTGCGTTGTTCGCCGTTGGATACTCACGAATTCAGGAATAAGGTAGAATGTATTATTAGATTGAAGCGCAAGATTGCTGACTGTCAAGCTGGAAACCTAAATAAATTCAGTTCCTTTAAGGTTGAACGTGAGAGTTAACAACTGGCCAATGTTGCAGCCTGAATGGCGGACTAAGCTATAGACAGCAAAGTTTGCTCTTGTTCACCTTTTTGGGGTAGGTCAGGGGGCTAAAAAGCTACTCAAAATTACCCTCAAACATCGCTGCCACATTATAAAATGTTAAAGTGGAGTCCCTCTTCCTGATATATAATTACTCATCAAATTAAATCATCCGTTTCTTTTTTCGGGTCGCACCATCGGATTGTCTTCCATCGACCCAATCAAAAGGAGAACAGCATGAGCAATCGTGATGCCTATATCAAAAAGATGAAGGCAAAACTTGACGAGTGGAATGCCGACATCGCCAAAATCGAAGCCAAGGCAGAGTCAGCCGAGGCTGATATGAAAATTAAGTACCATCAGAAGATTGATGAATTGAAGCAGCAGCGGCAAGAGGCCACAGCTAAACTTGTTGAGTTACAGGGTTCCAGTGATGAGGCATGGGGAGATATTAAGGCAGGCCTCGAAAGTGCTTGGGATTCGCTCGGCAATGCGGTGAAATCAGCTTTGTCCAGATTCAAGTAAACACCTTGGGTCGGGTTTAAATACCTGAAATTATTCAGAAAAAACATTGGGGTTATTATGAGAGAAATCGTGTCAATCATAATCATAGTCATGGTTTTTACGCTCACCGCATGTGAAAAAAAAGGTCCAGCTGAAAAACTTGGAGAAAAGATTGATCAGACCATCGAAGAGACGAAAGAAAATGTCCAGCAGGCTAAGGAAAAAATAGAAGACGCTGTCAAAAAATGATGCGCTAAGAAATTATTTATATATAGGTGCGTACGCTTTTTATCGGACGGAAGATTTTTCTGGAAATTGCGAGAAATGCAGCCAAGCTTGTCGGAATAGATTAATGGGATTATTTAACTGAAAATACAATCTGGATTAAATTGATGCCACCAATAGCCGGCGAGAGATATTAAGGAGATTAGGTATGGACCTGGTAAGAATAATTATAGCGATACTGCTACCCCCTTTAGGCGTCTTTCTCCAGGTAGGCCTTGGTGGTGCATTCTGGTTGAACCTTCTTTTGACCCTTCTAGGCTACATACCTGGCATCGTACACGCAGTCTGGATCATTGCCAAACGCTAACGTTTGCGTTGTCGCGAACATAAAAATCTCCAGTTTTTATATCAAAACCGTTGGGTATAAGGTTGGCTTGTCTCCACTTACAAGGTCGCAGTGGAAAAGTTGCGCCGCCAGGATTTGCTCCATGACTATATTTCAGACCTTCCTGTCAATAACCTTATTGTTTTCTGCCCTTACGTTAATTCCGCTCTGGAGGTATGAGGCTTGGTGGGTACGTGGCCTTGACTTCCCGCGTATACAGTTTTTTCTCCTTGCGATGTTTCTGCTTCTTTTGGAATTTTCCATACTCGACCTGTCACGGGCGGCGACGTGGAGCTTAATCGCAGTTGCTCTATTTTGTCTCATTTTTCAAGCCTGGTGGATTCTCCCCTATACACGATTTTTCCCGGTAGAAGTGGAATCAGCCAGGTATTCTGATCCGCAGAACACCATTGGAATTCTGACTGCCAATGTCCTGACTCAGAATCGGAACACGGATGGCTTGATTGAGCTTGTGCGAGAGAACAATCCCGATGTTCTTATTACCTTGGAATCTGACGAATGGTGGCAGTCAAGGCTCGATATCCTGGAACCCGAATATCGCTACACGATTAAATGCCCACTTGATAATCTATATGGGATGCATGTGTACTCAAAATTTCTACTTTCGGATAGCCACATTGAATATCTGGTTGAGCACGACGTACCATCTATTCACACTGTGATACATCTCCCCTCAGGGCAGCAGATACGAACCCATTTTTTGCATCCTGCTCCGCCCAGTCCAACAGAAAATGAAGAGTCGTCTGAACGCGACGCGGAATTGGTCCTCGTCGGCAGAAGCGTTGCTGATAGTGATCTTCCAGTGATTGTCACCGGCGATCTAAATGATGTTGCTTGGTCTGAAACAACTAGGCTGTTCAGAAAAATCAGCGGATTGCTCGACCCCCGTATCGGGCGCGGTATGTTCAACACCTTTCATGCCGGCTTTTGGTTTTTACGCTGGCCACTGGATCACCTTTTTCACAGCGACAACTTCACATTAGATAACATACGGAGGCTGCGCAGCTTCGGCTCTGATCATTTTGCGCTGTTTACAAAGCTGGTTTATGAAACCGAGCGAAATGTCGATCAGGAAGGGCTTGATGCTAGCGAAAAAGATCATGCCTGGGCGAAAGTCAAGATCGAGAATCTAGATGTCAATCAAAGTGACGTCCCAGCGCTAGGAAAGAACTGATACTCGTTGCCAAGCATCAAATAACTCGAACGAGTGAAGACACAGAATGGGAAAACTGAAAATACTTGTGATTCACTGCTTTTAAAGAGGCTATATCAAAAGTCGACCATTTATTACAGCTACCCGGTCATTGGGCTTATTGAAACGCCGCACCCAAATAAAAACCCCGCTTTTTATGCAAAGCGGGGTTTTTATTTGGGTCGAATCCGCCCTTAAGGACGGCTTTTGCCATAGTTATTTTTTAGCAGCAGACTTCGAGGATTCTGCGGATTCGTCCGACAGAACCTTTTTGGCAAATTCGAAGTTCTGGGTCACGAAGCCCTGAAAGATCTGGAAATTGTTGTTGAGAGCCTGGTTCCAGAATTCAACCACCGGTTGGGCTTCTTTGGGCAGTTGATCCGAAGTCTTTTTAAGCAATTCTTTGGTCTCTTTTTGAATTTCACCGGCCTGGTTGCAGGCGCTGTTGTAAAAGCTTTCTACCGCCTCGATGCCTTTCGCCGGGGCTTCCTTGGAGGTCCAATCGATCTCCAGGCCAGCTTCCATACATTTCTTCAGGTTGGTCTGGGCTTTTTGATTCTCTTGGATGAAAATGCCAACGGCTTTTTTCGCCTCTTCGGGAACATTTGGCAGGGTTCCCAACAGCTGGTTGGCTGCCTTGGCGGTTTGGTCTGAGCAAGAGCTAAGCGCTTCAAAGCTCATCTTTACGGCGTTTTTGTTGAAGTCCAGAATCTCTTTATTGATCTTCTTGTTGTCCATGGTTTTCTCCTTTTTGGGGGCATTGGTTTTAAGTTAATTGGTATTACCCGCTCAAGCTAGGTTTCATTTTTAATCAAAAATTAAATACATGTCAAGGTTAGATGTTTAAAGAATGTTTTTTGCGCTTTTTTTATAGGCATATTAATGCCTGATTCCTTGGTCTGTGCAGGCAACAGTGCTATGTCGGTGGTTTTTCGTGGCGGCCCTCCCGGGAGGCCTTTGCTTCGTTTTCTGACTAGGCTGTCGCAGTCGGATGGATTGAGGCCGTGGTGTGAAAGTAAGCTGCCTTTTTGCTGGTGGGGATATGGCGAAACCAGTCCGGATTTTATAAAGCGCTGCGTGGACCATTGCGCGACTAGCTGGAAGAAACTTACCCGCAGGCAGCAGGCTTGAAGCGGTTTAGGGCAAGGCCAGCAGATAGGGCCGGTGGAATATTCACAGAAAATGAAAACTCGTTTCGATAGATTTATAGGCGTCGGCTTTCCTGATAAAAAGTTTACCGGATTTCTAACTGGTCACATGGCAGGACAAGAGAAGGGATAATTAATTTTCTTGCCTAAATCCGCAAATGTTTATATTGTGCTTAAGGTTTGTTTAAATTGCGTTGGATATCAACAAAATATATAGCCGCCAAAGACCTTTTTCAGCAGAACGAGCTGGTCAAGGGAGAGCTCGAACTCTGCGTTAGCGGGTCGATATGACCCAGGTCGGCGTGCTGGTGTTCTGCATCTATGCCGACTTTGTCGCCCTGGCGGCGTGGGCATCGGCGAACTTGCTACTCGAGGATTTCGGTAGCGAGGACAAGTAGTAACTACCATTTTCGGTCGGACGTGTTGACATGTTCGTCTCCAAACCCACAGCAGCCAGGATTGCCGAGTGGGTCAACCAAAGAGTCAGTCATTTCAGTAGACTCAGTTTATGCTTACCAGCCAGAAGAGGGTACCATGATCATCAAGGACAATGTATTTGTTATTACCGGTGCGGCGCGCGGACTCGGTTTCGCAATCGCCAAAGATCTTGCCACACAGGGTGGCAAATTGGCGCTGATCGACATGAATCAACAGGGCTTGGATCTGGCAGCTGCGCTGCTGCGAGAGCAGGGCGTCGAGGTGCGCAACTATGTCGCCAACGTCGCTGTCGAAGCCGATGTG
>CAMYJP010000206.1 GCA_947258675.1 uncultured Desulfobulbaceae bacterium
TTCCAGATAAAGTCCGTCTTTATTCTCCTCACACACCCAATTTTCTACTGAGTAAAAGATATGAATCCATGTTGTCTCAGAGACAGCGATTTACATTGAAGGATAATATACTCCTCGAAAGCAACGGAAGGCAACATGAGAACAAGGGATCAAGCCATATTGAGGCTCCTGAAGATATCACCAGAGATGACTTAACCCTGATAGCAGACAAATTTGTCCCTATGAATAGATTTTGGAGAAATTCAGATGATTTTGCAACGAAATCGTTAATCAGCCTTGTGTTATATAAAAATGAACCGGCTTCAATTTGCTACTCAGCGGCAACTGTTGATGGATTCGCTGAAATAGATGTTTTTACTTTACCAAGGTTCAGAAAACTCGGACTGGCTGCTCAAGCTGTAAAAAGTTTCATTAAAAAATGTCGTGATTCAGGAATTCAACCATTATGGGATTGTTTTACAAATAATGAAGGTTCCATGGGGCTAGCAAGGTCATGTGGCTTTATCCCATTTAGTTCCCCCTATAATTTTTTTACCATTAACAGGATGTCCGATTTCTAATTACGTTAATTTACAAAGTGGAACAAAAGCACTAAAAACAGCAATCACAAATTATGTATTATTACAATCTCGGTCACTATTTCTCTGATGTAGCAGCAGCAAAGGATAATTGTTTAGCCTTGCGTTATCCAAATCATTCCTACTCCTATAAAGAACTTATGGGGCAGGTAGAAGCCTTAAGCGCAGTGCTTATTGAAAAAGAATGCGATCAAGGTGATGTAATCGCAATCGGCCATACAAAACAACCCTTGTCCTATGCTCTGATGCTTGCCGGCTTACGGCTTGGAATCACGTACGTAATTGTTGATGTTACTTCTCCTCAGGAAAGGAATACTCGGATTTTGCAGGTGAGTGGTGCTTGCCTACTTTTTTATGACAGAGCTGAAGACAGTGCTCAAATGTCAAAATTGGCAAAAGAGAATGAGTGTGAATTAGTTCTGCTGGATAAAAACACTCTTACTCAACCTGCAGCTGGGGATCTTGTAATACAAAAAGAAGTAATGACAAAGGTGGATGGTGCCTGTATCGCCTATATCATGTTCACCTCAGGTTCAACAGGTATACCGAAAGGCGTTGCAGTAACCCATCAGAATATTCTTCATCTTATTTCCTGGGGGCAGCAATACTTTGATATAGATACACATGATAATTTCGCTAATTTAAGTCCAATGTATTTTGACAATTCCGTATTTGATTTTTACGTCGGACTATTTTCTGGTGCGTCATTAAGCCCTATACCAAAGGAACTGCTTTCAAAGCCATATGAATTAATCGCTTATATTGAACAATTAGAATGCTCTATCTGGTTCTCAGTGCCAACTTTACTGATTTACCTCAATTCAATGAAGGCCATTCCTCATAATTCACTGCCGACCTTGAGGAAAATCATCTTTGGCGGAGAGGGATACCCTAAAACTGAATTAAAGAAATTGTATGATACATTTTCCGGCCAGGCCGATTTAGTCAATGTATATGGTCCAACTGAATGTACCTGTATCTGTAGCGCTCACACTATAAACGATAAAGACTTTGAAGATACTAAAGGATTACCTACTCTCGGTTCTCTCAACCCGAATTTTGATTTTAGTATTTTAGATGAAAACAATGAAGAGTCTGAATCTGGCGAGCTATGTTTGATCGGACCTAATGTTGCAGCTGGATATTACAATGACCTCGACCGTACACTTTCAGCATTCGAAACCCTCATTGACAAAAACAGGTTCATGAAACGCATGTATCGCACTGGAGACCTGGTTCAGATAAAAAATGGAAAGCTCTATTTCCTTGGACGTAAGGATAATCAAATAAAGCATATGGGGTACAGAATTGAACTTGAGGATATAGAGGCCTCTATAAACTCAATCCCAAAGATAATTCAAGCGGCCGTGGTGTATAAGCGCAAGAGTGTGGCCTATGGTAAAATAATTTGTTACATAAAACCAGCTGCACATCTTGGTACTAAAGAGGTTATGGAACAGCTAAGCAGGAAGTTACCAGAGTATATGCTTCCTAACAAAATACATATTATCGATGAGTTACCTAAATATCCCAATGGCAAGATCGACCGGAAACACCTTGCAGCATTGTAAAATGATCCAGTCAGTGATTTAAGGTAATTTTCCTGGATAACTTCATCAGGCCTGAACCCAACAAAGAATATTATGTTATATCTATACATTACAGGGAGCGTTCTATTCACCGTTTATGGCCAACTTATTCTCAAATGGAGGATTGGTAAGTTTGGGGAACTCCCTGAAAACTTCCTGAACAAATTATTTTTTTTGTTCAAAGTGATATGCGATCCTTATGTTTTTTCCGGTCTGGTTGCTGCCTTTATCGCCGCCTTGTTTTGGATGGCAGCCATGACCAAAGCAGATGTCAGTTTTGCATACCCTTTTATTACTGCTGGAATCACCCTGTTAACTGTTATATTGGCGGTAGTCCTACTGGGCGAACCGATGACACTTGCTAAAATGATAGGGATCCTTCTCATTGTGTTAGGTGTCATCATGATGACCCGAATTAATCCTGCCTAAAAGAATCATTTGATATCAATGCAAAAAAAACCTTTGCGTGTTGTTAACGGCATTGATTGTTACACTGAAGCTCAACAAGATAATCACCCTGATTATCACGCACGTGGATTAAAGAATCTTTATACAGCAGAAAGAAAGCACTTCTGGTTTATTTCACGACGCATATATATTCAGAATTATTTTGCAAAATATCTTGTTTCCGGTAGCTATGTTTTAGAAATTGGTGCAGGAACAGGGTATGTGGCCAAAGGATTACAAAAGAGTGGGTATAAGGTTGCTGTAGGTGAAATCCATCTCTCAGGGCTACTATATGCGAAAAAGAATGGACTATCGGAATGTTATCAGTTCGATCTGTTTGACCCTCCTTTTCATGAAAAATTTGATGCTATAGGAATGTTTGATGTTTTAGAACATTTAGAAAAAGATGTTGACGCACTCATCCAGGTTACAAAAATGTTGAAACCTGGAGGAAAAATATTTATTTCCGTCCCGGCTCATCAATGGTTATGGAATCGAGATGACTCTGTTGCTGCTCATAAACGAAGATACAGTAAAAAAACCCTTATTCATGCAGTAAAAAAGGCTGGACTACAAGTAGTTCAAATTAATTTTTTCTTTATCGCCATTTTACCGTTATTATATATCCGGCACCTGCTACACAAGGATTCTGACAAAAAAGTTTCCAGTAAAGAGATACAAACAAAGATTAAATTCAATCCGATCATTAACAAAATGCTGCTGGGTTTGACATTGCTGGAACATCGTATTGCAAAATGGTTACCCAATATCGCTGGTGGCAGCTTGATGCTTGTTGCAGAAAAGAATCCTGCTCCTAAAAGGCCTTGAACCGACTATTCATTCTATTTGTCCAACTTAATCTGACACCTCACAAAAAGGGCTTACCTGCTAAACCAGTCAGTTTGCCCATTCAAGCAGTTTAACTGCGAGTCGATTTTTGCAAAGCATTCATCCACTTAGACCCTGTTGCTTTCAAGCCGATATACTTGGCTCCATCAGGGCTTAAATGCCCCCTATCATATATTATTATATTCCCTTCCTCGGTAACCCGCTGACACCCCTTATCGTCGCAAAAATAATCCAACAAATTTATAAAGATAAAACTAGACTCAAGGCTTCTAATTTTATTATTTACAGCCTTGGTCGACTTAGCTAACCGGGAACGCAATTTATGAGCTCCTTTTCTGAGTCCGTATTTTGTAATGAAGTGGATGCCATTCACTCCCTGGTCCTTTTTCGCAACTACGGCAACCTGCGGAACCCCCTTTCCTTTTAAAAACTTAACAGTCGTGTCAATATAATCATAATTCCAATCTCGCCAGCTAGAGGCAAGAACTACTGTATCTGCTTGTTCCAGCAAATGACTTTTCATTATTGCGTTATGCTGCTCTTTACATATTTCAATTTTTTCAGATAAATATTTTTCATAAAAGGTATCAGGAACAGGAAAAATTGATTTACATCCTTCATAGATAGGGATGGTTGCTAGATCAATATTTTTAAAAGCACTCGCTTCAGCAAGTACATTCACAAAATCACCTGCCATACTATCACCGATCACAAGAACCTTCGCTTTATTGTTATTAGAAAAATCCCTTTTCAAATCAGTATGTCTTTTCCAGACATACTTATGGAACTGATCGCTTTTAAAGCTAAGTTGTTTAACCAGCCGCTCTGGAAAACGCCAAATCCAACCATTATTGGCCCATACACTTACAGAAGGAATAATTAAGGCAACTGCCAACACCACGCAACTAATCACATAATGTCCTCTTGGAAATTTATCTGCAAATCTCCTTTTCCTGAATGGTTGTTCAATAAAAAAATACATCAAGACTGCAGTAAAAAATGAAATTGTAAATATTATCACCTTATCCGTAATAATTAACTCATCTACTTTCCAATATTTATAAAAAACTATTATAGGCCAATGAATTAAGTATAGAGAGTAGCTAATCAAGCCTGTATTCACCATCAGATTATTCTTAAGTAACTTACCGCTATATTTGGCAGTAGCTGAAAATATAATCAATGCGGTTCCTATGCACGGCAACAAAGCATTATAGGACGGGAAGAG
>CAMYJP010000207.1 GCA_947258675.1 uncultured Desulfobulbaceae bacterium
GTATTACTCCTGACAAAAAACGGCATCTTTGCCATGAGGGGTCCTTATGGATTCAGGCCTCTCATCCTGGGGCAAGGAGAAGGCAAATATGCTATCAGTTCAGAATCTCGTGCTATTCATAACCTTGATATGGAAATAGTCCGTGATGTTCTGCCGGGTGAAATTATACACATTACCGATAAGGGATTTACAACGGTTAAACAACTTGCATCCCCCCGCCGCGCCTTTTGCTCCTTTGAATGGGCCTACACGGCAAGTATCGATTCCATTATTGACGGCCTCTCGGTTCAAAATGCCCGTAACTGCCTGGGGGTCAGTCTTGCGCAGCGTGACATTGATGATGGGGGGATTGATGCTGATATTGTGGCGCCGGTTCCAATGTCCGGCTGCGGTCATGCCCTTGGTTATCATATGCGATCGAAAATCAACTACCAGGAGGTGTTCCTCTACAACCGGTATGCGGATAGAAGCTATACGCAAGCAACCCAGGTTGCCCGCGAAAAAATGGCGAAGCGCAAGTTGTCGATTCTGCGTACTGCAATCGAGGGACAGAGGATAATACTGTGTGATGATTCCATTGTTCGCGGCACCCAAATCCTGAACAAGGTATATGATCTCAAAAAGGCAGGGGCCAAGGAAGTGCATGTCCGGGTTGCCTGCCCGCCGCTGATGTATCCCTGCGACTTCGGGATCTCGACCAGAAGTTATGAGGAGCTTTGTGCCCGGCAGTTCATCCGGGAGGGGACAATCAACAGTATAGATCAACTGAAAAAACTGGAGGCCTGGGTTGCCGAAAAAATTGGCGCAGACTCAGTCAAATTCAACAGTCTTGAAACTTTTGTTGGCGCCCTGGGAATCCCCAAGGAGGACCTGTGCCTGAAATGCTGGGACGGGATATTTCCAATCAGGGCTTAATAACTTTCGTTTCACGGGCTCTTTCTTCCGCACAGAAATGACAACGTCACAGGGCCTGGAATTTCTATTGAAGATCTCACCGCCACCTGGGGCAACGATCCGATCTATTTTTTCTGGCATTTTTTCTATACAAAGGAAACGAAACTCCTGGCCGGCCACCTTAACGTTGTAACGCGAGTGTCTGTGTCAATTCGTTTCACTTTTTCTTATCACCTTCCGAATAAAATTAGTCAGGAATATATTGATAAGTTGACTCCTGTTCCTGTCAAACCTCTAGGGAGGTTGACTTTTTCTGATGGCAATCTTGAACGGTTTAACCGTAGAACCAATCTTCCATTGATAGTAGATAGTGATGACTGAACGTTCAGCTTGGCAGGCGACCAGGGATTGGGGGCACGCAGTCTATAAACTAATTTGTTGAAGCAAAGTTAAGGAGTACGAAAAAACCAGCGCCCCTGGGCATCCTAGTCCAAGCTGTTGTTATAAGCTACGTTCATAATCCTCTTTTATTTTCTTCGAAAATGGTTCACCTTTTTGACAATAAGGGCATCCACAAGGTTTGCTCCCTTTCGCTCCAGGATGATACCTCCAGCCAACCATTTTGGGCAGTTTGTAAACCTTGATAATTTCATCTGGCTTGATAGCTCGTGGGACGATCACTTCGAGCCCCATGGGATCTTCATGTTCTATGGCAATACCAACAGCGTCAGATGCGGCCACTTTGACATGCTCTTCATTGTATTTGCCTATAAAGACTTGCTGATCATCCGGAATTCTAATTCTTGCGGCTAATTTTGGAACATTTCTGACACGCTGTACCTCTCTGTGCCACTGGTGAGTATTATAATAATTGTCTGTGACCGGACTTACGAAAACACCATTCGTTTCTCTCCAAACAGCTTTTTGAAGTTTAATTCCATTCTTTAGAATCGAAGCTCTATCTTTTTCTGCAAATAAAACAAAAAATTTAATAAAACGTGCTATTGCCGGGGCAAGATATTCCATAAATGTTGTCGATTTCTTATCCACCAAAAGTTAACATGTTTCCAAATGTAACTTTCTTTATAAGGAATTCTTTTTATTCAAATATCGGTAGTTAGTATGACTAAAGATATTAATCAATAACAAATAACAACGAATCGTTTTAAGATTTCATGCAATCTTGAGTCGACAGTTTCGTCTGCCGATAATCATGCCGAGCGCGCCAAAGACTCCTTGGCTTCAAACTCAATAGAAGCTGATTGTAGACAAATGCCTTGAAGCATCGGCAGTCCAGTGAAATGGCAATCCTCTCGGTTCAGTAGCTATAAGTGTTTCATTCTATAAGATTGAGACCCTTTTTCTTCTCTTACTTATTCTTGACAAACTTGTCATTGACTGCAAAAGTACAGCTTAAACCTTTACGGTTATTCCTCCATATTGATGTAAACAGCTTTTACATTATAGAACTAGTTTTATAATGCCGTGTTTAAAGCAATATGAAATCTACTGATATTGTTTATTGAATGAACAAGATTGAAAAGTTCAAATCAGTTCTTAAGGAAAGTAATCGCATTGTCGGTTTTACCGGCGCAGGAATAAGCACGGAATCAGGAATCCCGGATTATCGAAGTCAAGGAGGTATATGGGAAAAATTCCAACCAGTATATCTTGACGAGTTTATAGCAGATGAAAAGAAACGACTTCTTTATTGGCGGCGTAAGAAAACATTATGGCAAGGAATTAAGAATGCCAGACCTGGCAAAACACATATTTTTTTCAAAAAACTTTACGATAACGGCAAACTTCTTGGCCTGATTACACAAAATATTGACGGGCTGCACGAGAAAAGTGGTCTTCCGAAAAAGCTGATTGTCAATCTTCACGGAACAAACCTGGAGGTCGTGTGCCTTGAGTGCAAGGAAATTACTCTTGCCCATGAAACACTGGATGATCTCAGCCTTGAGCATGGTGCTCCACTGTGCTCTAGATGTGGTGGACTGTTGAAACCGAACACCATTTCCTTTGGGCAAAGCTTGATCCAAGCAGACCTTATTCGGGCAGAAGATCTATCCTTGTCGTGCGATCTGATGATCGTAACCGGATCTTCTCTTGTTGTGCAACCGGCAGCTTCTTACCCTCATATTGCAAAAGAAAGCGGAGCTGTTCTCGCAATAATAACCAAATCAGCTACCCCCCTGGACAACCAGGCAGACTTTGTTTTCCATGAAAACCTTGGTGATTTTATGGACCAGGTAGACAACTGATGCTATTTTCATCCCCAATAATTTGTCCGGCAGGCTATTGATTTTGCTTATTTCTAAATGAATAGTAAAATACTTTATTGTTGACCAAACTATAAGTGTGCGAATTCAAGTATCTATGGCACATTATTTTTTCTGATAGGCAATAAGAGAAATCATTGCTCCCTGTGGGTCCTGCAGCATAAAAAAACGGCCTACATCAGGGATATCAGTTGGTTCCATAATGATTTTTGCTCCCAATTCAACGGCCCTGCCGGCTGCCACATCTGCATCGTCAACTGTTATATAAGTTCCCCAATGCGGCGGAGCACCTTGGGTCTGCGGAGGCATTGCCATGATACCGCCAATCTCTTCTCCTTCTACCTTGACCACCGTGTACTTCATATCGCCCATATCCATTTCTTCTGTGGTCCAGCCCAGAAGCTTTGTGTAAAATTCTTTAGCTGCACCGACATCCGTGGTTATGAGCTCATTCCAACTGAATGCGCCATGTCGCATAGATTTTTCATCCATAGCTGTCTCCTGATTAATATTTTTTATAAATATTGATGGCGTCGCAAAAAGTCCGATCTATTGTGTTGTAGCGGGTCACGAAATGCTCAACATACCATATGTATGCCTACGCTTTCGCGACACCAATACTTCTTGTATAGCGAAAATTTTTCATAGCCATCACAAACGGTTCGATGGATTTTTTGCGATTGCATCTATTTGAATAAATATGGTTACAGCTCAGTAAACACTCTAAAAGTTGATTTTCGTATTATTCGAGAATCTTTCTATTATGAATAAACAGAGTAAATCATCCGGTAAGTAATAATTGCCGGATGATTTACGTTATTTGGCAATTATGGTTTCATTCTCTTTGCCACATTTTGGACATTGTGCTTTCACATGACTTCGTGTCCGTATATAGACCTCTCTGCCACAATCTGAGCAGATACAGTAATCACCCTGGTTACCTGGTCTTTGTGGCAAGAGTTCCTTTCTACATTCGGGGCATTGTAGTTCAGGCATAATTCTCACCTCCTTAGGGTTAGAGTTTAATAGATTGAAGTATCCTCTTTATAAAGAATACAATAAGGTTAGGGCACAGAAAATACAATTGCCTTGAGGTGGTTAGTGTGATTTTAATAGTCTGAGCTGACTAAAGTTGATTAAAACTGGTAATAAATAAGATCCAGAAGAGAGCAATAAAAAAGCGGGATATCAGCCACATCTAAGTTGGCAACAGGGCTTTTAAAAGATGAGCTATTTGCTATAAAGTTTGAGAAACTCCTCATACCCTTCTTCCTCCAGTTCTGCTGCAGGAATGAAACGCAGAGCTGCTGAATTAATACAGTAACGTAATCCAGTGGGAGCAGGACCGTCCTCGAAAACATGACCAAGATGTGAGTCACCCATACTGCTGCGGACCTCAGTTCTTTTTATGAAAAATTTTCGGTCAACCCGTTTTACAATATTTTCAGGAACAAGAGGTCTGCTGAAACTCGGCCAGCCGGTACCGGAGACAA
>CAMYJP010000208.1 GCA_947258675.1 uncultured Desulfobulbaceae bacterium
AAGCTGTGAAGTCTAACCTTCACACTGATGCAGCAGACTTCGGCTGTCGCCAGTTGTGGTTCTTTGAGAGACAAGCCTGGAGCGACTGCTCCATAGACACTGAAGTAATTGCTAATAAGTCCGGTAGCGTCGTCACTTCCACCGCTACCGGACATTCCGTTGCCTATACCTCTGTTTGTTCAGCCATTTCTAGGGCATCATCTACCTCTATACCCAAGTAGCGAACTGTGCTTTCAAGCTTGGTGTGCCCAAGTAACAGCTGAATGGCCCTTATGTTCTTCGTCCTTCTGTAAATCAGCGTAGCTTTGGTGCGGCGCATAGAATGGGTACCATAATCTGTTGGATCGAGGCCTATTTCTGACACCCAAGAATCAACTATTCTTGCGTATTGCCGTGTTGAAATATGAGAAAATGGTTTTGTTCGACTCTTGAAGAGGTAATCGTCAGCGTTCAGCTGAGCATGCTTTACCCAGGTTTCTATGGAGTCTCTAGTTTGAGCTGTGATCTCAAATTGAACCGGCTGCTTTGTTTTCTGTTGCATGACCATGGCTCGCTTAGCAATCGCATTTCCGTGAGAGATGTCTCTGAGACGAATCTTAACCAAGTCACAACTTCTTAGTTTGCTGTCAATGGCTAGATTAAATAGTGCCAAATCACGAATACGATTTGAAAGCTGTAACCGAATTCTAATCGCCCATATTTCCTGAAGCTTCAGCGGTAACTTCTGCCCTACTAGTTTTCCTTTGTTCCATGGTGCTATTTGTGGGGAATACGTTAATAGATACATGGCGGTTCCTCCTTTTCAAGGTGAGAACCTAAGTATGGTATGTATTCCTTGTTAGGTCATCGTGCGGCATCCGGCCAGAAGCAGCCATTGAGGTATTATCATCAACTCTGCTCCCATTGATCCCTAGTAAAAAATGGTCAGCACTTAGTGGTTCTTGACAGACGGGCGTGATATTTTAATTAACTAGATATCGAGCAGCTAGAACACAAAGGAATTCACTTTATTTCTATAGCCTTACTGGGCTAATAAACTGGGAAATACCCTGATGACAGAATCGATATATGATTATGATTATAAAGCGCAGGATCTGTGGTCAGAATGTACATTTTGCGAGCAATTCCTGAGCCAAAGCTCTCGAGGGATCAGTGGTAAAATATTCGGCACTGGCTTTGCTCGAGAAATATACCAGGATCAACACTTTGTTGTCGTTGCGGCCCTAGGCCAAATGGTTGAAGGATGGCTTCTGATTATCCCCCGGATCCATTGCACTTCAATTTCCACTCTTCCAGAACAATTCCAGAAAGTATTCAGTGAAATAACAGACAGAGTCCGATCAAAACTACAAGAAATCTACGGCAGCGTAATTCTATTCGAGCATGGGTCAATATCACAAAATGGCACTGCTGGCGCGTGCATAGAACATGCTCATCTTCATGTAGTTCCTGGCAACCTTGATCTTCAAAGTTCATTGTCTGCTGCGTTTGAACTCACCCCGATTCCTAATATGAGCACGCTATGGCTCTCACCACCAAAGCAGGATTATCTGTACTATGAAACAGATAACAAAGAGTGCTTATTAATTCAGCCAAATAACCCACTGCCTTGTCAGTACTTTAGACGATTAGTCGCAGAAGCTATCGGCTGCCCTGATAACTGGGACTGGCGGACAAATATTGGCACACAAACGGTTAGAAGCGTAACAGAGATGTTGCAAAATAAAATATAAACATACCGAATAGGAAGATAACCCTGTAATTAGTTTTCTAGCGACGACAGCTCTATAGATCCTAATAAATAATCTAGCTTGATTAAAAATCACAAGAAAGGAACATTTATGGCTCTTATCGAATTCTGGGATGGTCTGACTCTTGATGTTGATCTTAAGCTCTTAGCCACATCGTCAGTATCTGTAAAGGGAACAACTTTTGAAAACCCCTGCAGGCTTTTAGAAATATATTCAGAACCACCATCATATCCATCGAAATCGTCAAATATTGAACAATTAAAACAACTTTCTAGCGAGACTATAAATACTATATTTCTCCCAAACATTCCGAAAGTCAATCTGCAACTAGGCCCAGATAATTACCACCCTCCCTTCATCTGGAGTGACTGCCCGGCTACTTCAATAGCAGCAAACTTTACATACAGCACCAATGCTATCTTTCGTATTCTCAGTGCATTAGCAGAGGAAGGTTCTGTACCTGAGACACGTATTTCCTCCCTTCTTGATCAAGCGTGCCATATTCTCGCCACTATTTACAGAAGTGATGGACATGCTGTCATCAAGTACATCAACAACAACCTCAATATGTTTTTCATTTCGAAAACAATAGAATTTCTATTGGACAAAAAAATCTATAATTCAGAAAGACAGGAAATTCTTCGCACAACTAACTCTCTTGCACTGGCCCTAGAAATGGTCGAGGCCCACGCCATACTTGAGCCTAAACAGCAAATGGCGTTAGCTCTTGGTAAAGGAATAGCATTTCTCGAAAAGCATGCTGGCTACTCTAAGCTTTCAAAGCATGATTCTATTTGCATCAATGAAACTACCCATCAATATACCGGGGACATGCTGGCGATTGATGACAGACAGAAGCTCATTGATATGGTTGAAACAAGCAAGGAAAATGACCATGACCTGCTCATGTGTGCAATTCTAGACGATACTGCGGAGAGCGTAGACGATCTTTTATGGATGCAGAGTTTAATGATTCAGAACCCTCGCTTCAAGGTCAATCTTTTATTGAATACTGCCCAGGTAAGTATCAATTTTGCTGATTTTATGCTGGAACAGGTCCTCCAGTCTCCATGCTTCAAAGCGCTCCGCTCTCAACAGGATATCCAGCTGAAAATAACACGAACCTACTGCCCTCTTACCTCCTTTCAAGCGAATTTGTTAACGCCAGAAGCAAGGAGAGCTATTCACCAATCTGATTTTGTCTACGTCAAAGGACTGAACTTTTTTGAAACTTGTCAGTTTATTGATAAAAACGTTTTTCACGCATTTGTTGTATACGGACCAATATCCCGTCTATACACTGGCCTCAAAGACTACGATGGTGTTTTTGCCTTTGTTCCTAAGGGAACTCCCGGTTATCACCATAGCTCTGACCCGTCAAAGATTATGACATTACACGCACTTCGGACATCATCAGACAAAGCCAGTTAAATAACAGCTGTTAACTATATTCTAAACAAAGATTATACTTACCTGAATATTCCTGGAGATAAAAACATGTCATCAGACAATAAAAATATTTTTACAATCATTATAATCGTAGTATTAATTACCATCATCACTATGATGTTAGGAACTTACGTTTATGGTGACGACGTAGAAAAAGTAAACAAAGTAAACTGGAAGCATCTTTTTCTTGGGGGGTCAGGTGGTCTCGCCGCCTGGCTTTGCACCTATTTTGTGTCCAAATTGATTGACACACACGATAAAAAAACTACTGCTATACACAATGTTGTTACGAGCGAAGCGAATGCCCTATCATTTGACACAAACAATAAAACAACTACTGATATATACAATATTATTACTGGCAAGTACTTTTCTTTGGTTAATGAAAACAGGGTTAAGCTAGGCTGGGAGTTCTTTGCAAAACATTACGATGGCGCTTCTAAAATAAAGATATCAGGGCTTGCAAATAGACAGTTTATTGATTACTTATGCAGCGAAGTTATACAAAATAAATCAGGAGATAAACATCTACTGAAGCTTATTGGCGAACAAAATATTTGTATCGAAGTTTTGATAATGGACCCGAGAAGCGAAATCATCAAATTGATGGACAAGAATGACCCCCTCAGACCAACGGAAAAAACTCATTCAACCAACATAATAAATAATTTAAAAAAATTAAAGACGCTTGCACCCAAGATAAAAAATATCCCTCTAGCCAATAAAAGTACGTTGAGTGTAAGACTTTCTAAAGAGCCATTGAACACTACGCTCTTTTACACAGAAGGTGGCAACAACGAAGAAGAAGAACCAGAAAAAAAGAAAGAGTATGATGGTATTTTACTGATGGGAATGCTATACAGCCATAAAGAAGGAAATGAGAGTCAACAATTCCGAGTACCTCCAGGTTCAAATGAAAATACAGTCCTTCTTTTTGAAGATTGTAAAGCTAATTTCAAGACTATTTTTGATCACAATAGACATAAGACAATAATGCTATTACACAACGATGAAAATGAAAAAGTCTGGTTTAATGATGATTTATTTAATGAAATTGTCGCGTCAGCCAAAGCGGACTAAGCTCAGCATCGATAGTAATATAATATTTACAGCCACAAGAATCGACTGCCTTTTTTATTTTTCTTAGTACCTGCTTGGCCTCCAACTGAGAAGATTAAATATCGCTAAAAAGTCACTCAGCTAATGCGGAAGCTCTTTAATATTTAGGAATATTAGTGAATATTTAGGGTCAGTGTAGAATGGCACTTACTTAAGCGCTTATATCCCCTCCCCCTTGCAGGAGGAGGGTTAGGGTGGGGGTAAAAAACTGGACAGTGGATAAATTCAACGTAAGCGATCAGCAAACCCCATCTTGAGCAGCATTCAGTTAATCGCTATCGTTTGCGTATCCACATTCCAAGGCAGAAGTGATTCGACATCT
>CAMYJP010000209.1 GCA_947258675.1 uncultured Desulfobulbaceae bacterium
TTCCAAAAAATTTTATATGAAATAATCAAAAGGGTTTTTCTTTCCTTTATTGCTCTTTCACTGTTATTTCTTTTCCAGGAGCATGCCAGCGCCGCCTGCTCCTCCTATAGAAGCCGGGCGACCATCAACGAAGTTCACAGAAGTGGAAACAGCACAAGACATGTTGAGGTTAAACTCCTTGACACGAGCATTACAGATACAAGCTATGACAGTTGGACAATAAATATCTGCAGCAATGCACAAGGATGCACCGGAAATATCTCCCTTGCAGTCGCCAATGATAGCACTTATCCCTGGGTAGTCATCGAAAAGGCACTTATTACGGACAGTGACTATATTGATCTTACGGTTGGCGGCGGCATGGATGTCATCCTCAAAGACGGGTCTGGAAACACCATCGATTATTTAAGTGTTGAAAGTTATACAAATCAGCAGGATGCCACCTGTACCCCTGCCTATAACTGGGAAGTAGCAGGGTCAAATACCAAGACCACGGCGCGGGAACCTGACGGTTCAGGGGACTGGACAATCCCCGGCCCCGGCAATTCCGTCCCTCCAACCACAGGCGCGACTAACGACGACCTACCCGACGGCAGTTCTCCACCCGAGGTAACTGTCTCGAATGCCACAGTAATAAATGGAACAGCCGCAATATTTACATTTACACTTCTCGATAATATTCGAAACGATCCTGCTTATGCCGTGAGTTTTGATTACCTGACAATCGATGATACTGCCCTGGCTGGAAGCCATTATACTACTGCAAGCGGCACCATCACCTTTCCGGCAGGATCGACCGCGGGTTCTACACAGACCCTTGATGTAATCACAGAATCAGACTGTACGGCAGGAAGCGATCTTGATTTCTGGCTTTTTCTTAATAACCAGGTCAACGTCAGCCTGCTCAACCAGTTCGCCATAGGAACAATTCAGTATCCCGGCGGCGCGGCCATAGATCATTATGAAATAGACCACGATGCCTCAGCGCTGACCTGTGAGCCCGAATCCATTACCATCAGGGCCTGTCAATCTGCTGATTGCTCGATTCTCTCGTCTTGCAGCGCCAGCGTCACGCTGTTACCAACCGGCTGGATCGGCGGCGACAACAAGACATTTATTGGTTCGGACATCTTTGATTTGCGGCATACGACTGCCGAGAGTGTGACTCTGGGTATCTCGTCACCCAGTCCCAACGCCAGTGCCAGCTGCTTCCAGGGTGGTTCCCCGGCGAGCTGCAATATGACCTTTTACGACTCCGGTTTTATCTTTGATGTGCCAACACAGACGGCCTGCAAGCCATCCACTGATGTGACAATTGCCGCGGTCCGGCTTGATGTAACGAGCCAACAATGTATTCCCGCCTTTGCCAACCGCACTGAAAATATAAATTTCTGGTCCACCTATTCCAACCCTGCATCAGGAACTGAAAACGTTGCTGTCAGCGGAACTTCTGTCACTACTTCTTCACCCGGAACAGCGGTTTCTCTCACCTTTGATGCCAGTGGCGAATCAACCTTTACAGTTCAATACGATGATACGGGAGAACTGCAGCTTGATGCCAGTTTTACCGGATCCGGTGCTGAAGCCGGATTAACCATGGCTGGCAATGATACATTTGTTACTGCTCCTGCAGGACTCTGTGTGTATTCAGACGACGCAAATAGTGACTGTGCTTCTGGGGACGGGACATGCTCATCATTCACCCCGGCAGGTCAGAATTTCAATCTGAAAATAAAAGGGGTCTGCTGGGAAGTTGATGGTGAAACTGATACGGATTTCTGTAACAACACCACGACCCAGAACTTTCAGTTGAACAATATTGCCATCACCCATTCCCTTGTGGCACCCGGTACGGGTGTGGCCGGCTCCATCGGGGTTAATAGTTTTAATATGACCGCAGGTGATAATGGTGACCACACTATAAGCAACCAGACCGTAAGCGAGGTGGGGGTCTTTACCTTTACTGCCGATTCCCCTGCATATCTTACCGCAGGTGATGTCATTCCAACCTCCACCAGTGCCAATATAGGAAGATTTTATCCAGATCATTTCAGCCTGGGTATCAACCCGGATCCTCCGGCCTTTGACGATAGCTGCAGTTCGGGCAACTTCACTTATCTGGGCGATTCCTTTGGTTACACAATCAACCCTCAGATCACGATCACCGCAAAAAACACCTCTGATGTTCAGACTGCAAATTATGAAGGGGGATTCTGGAAACTGGGTGAACCATTTACTCTCAATTACACCTATGGAGATTCTGCATCGCCGGTGGCGCTAAGCCCGGCAATTGGTTCTGTCACCCTTGGCGCCGGTTCAACCACTGACTGTGGCGGTGCTGTTACACTTACATTATCAGATACCTTCACGTATACCCGGCCTTCTGCTTCTTCACCGGTATCGCCGTTCCTCAGTTCCATTGATCTTGGGATCACCCAGGTGGAACTCACCGATACCGACTCTATTTGCTACGATACTGGCTCCGGCTGTCAATCCTATTCCAAAACAGGTATTACTGGGGCGGATCTGCGACATGGAAGGTTAAAAGTATTAAACAATTTCGGCCCGGAAACAGATAACACCACCAACTCACCATTTGAAGCACAATTTTACAATGGTTCCAATTGGACAATAAACAGCGTTGATAATTGCACAACCACTCCTACTTTCTGCCCGGCCGGACGCACCAATACCATTCTTCCGAGCCCACTTTCAACAGGAAGCGGCACTATGACAATAACAACAAATACAATTGCTGAAACCATTGAAGTCTGTCCCACTGCACCACCCTGGTTGACCGATCTCAGCGACTGCAGTTCTCCAGATAATTCCTGCGGTTCGATCACCTTTGGCCTTTACCGTGGCAACGACAGGATAATCAACTGGCAGGAAATTGTGAGATAAGGGCAGTTGATGGTTGACGGTTGACGGTTGACGGTTGACGGTTGACGGTTGACGGTTGACGGTTGACGGTTGACGGTTGACGGTTGACGGTTGACGGTTGACGGTTGAAAAATATTCACCCCTCAAGGGGGTACTAAAAAAAGCAATCTCCAATCTTTACCCCTCAGGGGGGCACTGAAAAACGCATTCTTCAATAACAAAGGTTTCACTCTAATTGAACTGGTGCTTGTCATTATTATCATCGGTATTCTAGCTGTAACGGCATCTTCAAAATGGCCTTCCGGTATGAAGAATGAAGGAGCGGTGCTGGAATTTAAACATGCTGTCCGTTATGCTCAACATAAAGCTATGACTCGCCGATATACATCCGCAGGCAATGCCTGGGGAATCACAATCAGCAGTAATCGCTATACAGTTCAGAGAGCAGACGGTTCTGAATTCGCAGAAAATGACTTTAATAATAGAGGGCTGCCAAGCGATGCAGCAATTACTCCAGGAGGACCGAGTAACATTTGGTTCAACGGACTGGGCGAACCCATCGATAATACTGGCACCCTGCTGGCCGATTCAACATTCACCATTGGCGGAGCAGCCACAGTTACGATTTTTGCAGAAACAGGATATGTGGAATAGCAGGTGTCAGGTGTCAGAAAAAATATTGAAACCGGATAGCTACTGTCAACAAAAATGAACTAATGCTAAATAAATCTGCTAGGTGGCAAAATTTAAATGATTTTTAAAAAAAATAAAACTGACCGAGCCCAGAGCAAATTGTCTTCTGTCTGCTGTCCTCTGTCACCTGACTTCGGTTTTTCATTAATTGAACTGGTGATGACCATCGTTATTTTGGGTTTTCTTTCCATGATTCTTTTGCCATTTATTACATCAATTACGCGTAGTCCGGATCCCATGATCAGGCAGCAGGCAGTTGCTCTTGGCCAGGCTTTAATGGATGAAATTCTTGCTAAGCGCTGGGATGAAAACACACCCATCGGTAGCGGACCGATCGGCCCTACTACTGAAAGTGCACGAGGACTGACGGTGGCAGCAAGTACCATCGGCAGGGATGGAGGAGAGGTTGTTAATAACCGTACAAACTGGGATGATGTAGACGATTACGACGGTCACACCAACACCGGTACCTTCCGCGACCAGAACAACAATACTTTTACACTAACGGGATATAGCCGGCAGGTGACTGTGACATATATCCCGAGTAACAGCAACCCGGTTGAAGCTGATAACCCGGCAGGAGTGACAGCCTCAGCGCAAGCCACAGACACTAAACGTGTGGTGGTTTCAGTTACCAGTCCTCTGCAGGAAACTTTCAACCTTGTCATGGTATCCTGTAATTTTTAGGTAAACAGATTTTCGTTATGCCCAACGATACAGCAATAAAACGAATCAATCCAAACAATCGAGGGTTTACCTTGATTGAGTTGGTTATTGTCATTGTATTGCTTGGTATTTTGGGCACCATGGGATCATCGTTCATCAGCCAGGCTTTCAAAGGTTTTTCAGCTTCAAACCATAGAAGAGAAATATACGAGGAAGGCAAAACCGCCCTTGTAAAACTGGAAAGAGAAATCCGTAATGCAATTCCCAATGCGGTAAACCTGGTTAGCAGCACTGAACTTCAAATTGGCATAATAGACGAAGTTGTTATGCAGCCTGTTTTCGGAAGATATGCTGAAAGCGCACCTACCAATACCATTACCGACGAAACCGTTGCTCTTGCCGACAATACCATTGTTTCAATATATAATCGCAACTGGTCTGACTTCAGCAATACATCTATTACTCAAAGAAGGCTATATAGAGTAAGCGGCCCCAGCGGGGCAAGTATGCCACTGGATCCAACTTTTAAACCTGGTGGTGTTATAGCCTCCTCACCCAGTCATAGATTTTATGCGGTTGATAAGGTAGTACGTTATTACTTGGACGGTTCAACCCTGCGCCGGTCTAGAATTGATATTACAACAGAAAATGAAGATCTTACGGCTTTCCCGGCTGACAGCGATGGCAAACCCATGGCAAAAAACATAGAAGCAGGTTCGCTTGTTTTCGATTATACACCCGCTTCCCTCACCAGAAGCGCTCTGGTAACCATTCAGTTCACCCTTGATAAGGGGGGAGAAAAAGTAAGCTTTCATAAGGAAATTCATATTCGAAATGTACCTTAAAATTTTTTCAAAAAGCATAATCAAACTTGGTAAATCATACCCGGAGATTAAAGGATTTATGGTTGGATCATCAAAAGCAGCCAAAGGCCAAAAATATAATTTTATTAATAATAACAAAGGAATAGGTCTTATAGCGGCAGTTTTTGTTATAGTGATACTTGCGCTTTTCGGTCTGCTTGTCGCCCGTTTTACCAGCACCGGTTCAGTTACTTCGGTGGAAGATTATCTCTGGGCCCAGGCCCTCTATTCCGCCGAGTCCGCAGCCCAGCTCAAAATCCTCTGTTATGACGGGGGTGGCACCTGGGCAGGTGTTTGCGGTTCCGCTAGCTTCACTTTCCCCGATATTGGTAAATTCTCAACCCAGGTTCCCGCACCCACTGCAGCCAATGACAATTTTACCGGAGTAGGCAATGGTTCAAATCTGCGAGTTAATGCTGAACGCAATAACATTGTCAGAGAGATTGAAGTTAAATACATTTTATAATATGCAATCCCACCAGAAGCCATTTACTTTCAAGAGTAAAATCTATATCTGTGAATGCCTTCTCTAAATTCCTATTCCGCATTGTTTGTTATAAAATTCAGACCTGATTTTTTCCTGATGAATATAATGAACACTGGCTGGTTTTCATTTTATCTAAAAAATCATCATCAAATAAAAATTATAATGTAATAACTCTATTGGTTTATTGAATTCCTACCGATAGATATTTCTGAAACCATAAAAATAGAATCTAAGGTTTGATCGCCTTACCTATAATGGTATGCCTGAATGAAGGAGGAGTATCAGTGACTGCATACAATAATAAAGGTTTTACCCTGCTGGAACTTGTGATTGTGATCATAATTCTCGGCATATTATCATCCGTTGCCATCCCGCATTACTTGAACATGCAAAAAGAAGCAAAGATTGCAGCAACCAAGGGTAAAATGGCTGCCATACGCGGCGGAATTGAGCTTGCCCATGCTAAAATAATGACTTCAGGAGTTAATACCGGGCCTGATGGGGATAACCCGGATTGGCCTACTCTTGAAGAAGTGCAGTTTAATGAACTTCGCCTTTCAACGAGACCTGAGTCATTGCGGCATCTCAGGCTCGTCCGAAGTGATGATTATTCACTCATTCAAAACCAAGCCCTCCCGCCTCTCAACCTACCGGACATGACACCAGGGATGTCTGGCAATCCATCCGCAGTTATGGGTGCGGCGCTTGCTGATGCCATAGCCGTGTTAAGAAGGGGAAACGAGGCAACAGGATGGGCTTACTACCCTGGAAATGAAAGAGATGCCAACGGGAGAACCGTGAGTGCAATCTTTTATATTAACGACGATCGGCCCAACACAGACAATGTTGATGCGGCGGATAATAGACCATCTGAATGGTAGAGGCAGAGAGTGAGTAAACTCTACAATACACTTGAACAAATTCGGCGCCATGAGATGCCAGTTATTGCTGATGATTCTACAGTATCTGGTAATAGCAGAATAGGTCTGCAGCGCAACCGTAAAATAATTGGCACTCTGGTTATCATAGTTGGTGCAGCTGTCTTACTGTACCTGAATCTGCCTGCATTATCGAAATATCTACCAGATAGTTTTAACGCCAACTCTAAACAAACTGCTATAACTGCTGTACCGTCCCAGGAACCTACATCCCTTATCCAGGATAATGGTATTGATTATTCCTTGCCCCTCAATGAGCAACAAAGCATGACTGCAAGCAGTAAACCTTTGGAAGGGTTAAATAGCCAAAATTCACAAACAAGAAATAACAGTGTTAAGAATCAGAATTTCGTCTCCCTTGTCAATATAGGAGTTGAACAGATTAGAAAATTTGAATACTGGAAAGGACTTCATGCCCTCAACGAAGCTAGAAAATTGGATCCCGAGAGGATAGAACCAGTAATAAATATGGCTGTAGCATTAGCAGAGTTGGGTTTTTATGAATTAGCCATTCATTACCTCGGTGAAGCATCAATAATAAATCCGAACCATCCAAGATTAAAAGAGAATCTCTCAATTTTGGCAGATGCGGGTTTGATCGATCAGGAAACAACCACAAAATACACACAAAATCAATAAGTTAAGGAAGGAACAATGAGGTTAGATAGTCTTTCATTTAAAAAAAGCCGCTTTTTTTCTTTAGCCGGTGATGCCCGCACTTCAATGCTTGGTGAAGTTATAAAAACTTCAAACACAAAGCCATCCTTTCGTATTATTTCTCAAACCGAGGGCAATTTGAACGACGATGTCACTCTCCCTCGACTACTCGCTGCATCAACAGAGTCACTAAGGGGTGAACTATCTATTGCACTTCCTTTGGACTTTTTTGAAATTGTAACAATCCCCTTACCTCAGATGGCCGAAGAAGCTGTCAG
>CAMYJP010000210.1 GCA_947258675.1 uncultured Desulfobulbaceae bacterium
AAGGATAAATAAAAAAGCCCCCCCAAGGATGGGGAGGCTTAAGCAAAATATGTACTTCAGGGCTTAGGACTGGCGAACATTTTCAGCTGCAGGACCTTTGGGGCCATCAACAACATCAAAGGTTACCCGTGAACCCTCGGCCAGGGATTTGAAACCCTCATTCTGGATTGCTGAGTAATGAACGAAAACATCCTGTCCACCATCTTGCTCGATAAAGCCAAACCCTTTAGAATCATTAAACCATTTTACTGTTCCTTCTGACATCTGTACTACTCCTCTTAATCTTGGTTCTCTGTGGGAACCTTTTATTGTATCCCGGAGAATCGATTGATTCAACGG
Source organism: uncultured Desulfobulbaceae bacterium (assembly GCA_947258675.1). Next base: position 340 of record CAMYJP010000210.1, read on the forward strand.
TTGACAGACTGTTTGTATAAAAAAACCGCACTTCCTCTCCCTGAGGTTTGTGCGGTGAGTATTTTCGGTAAAATAATTACTACAAACAGCTACTGCACTATCAGGTACTACATTTAATATCGTACAGTATCATGAAATTCTTTATAGTGCAAGAACTATTTACTAACGTGATCTGATTGAGTACAATTAATAACATCTGCCTGATGCTTATTGCAAAGTAACACAGACGATTGACAACCGCATAATCGTGTATTGGATAGTTAATTCCCATCCGGAAACTAATTTTTATTATCAAATTCACAAATTCAAGCCAGGAAATGAAACACTCAGTAAATCCTCCGAATAAAAGTTTCCTTATCAGGTGCCCTCGATTAGGTCATCAATCTATTTTTCATATTGCCGATTGGAGAATTTCGGCAAACCCTGTTTCAAGATTTTGGATTGCTGGTATCCATATTTTCAGGTGGATACTTTTCTTCGGAAAGAACTGACAGCCGAAGAATGGGATGAAATATTTGAGAAGCCGATAAAGCCAAAAATGGTTTCCTTAGTCGAGTTGATCGAACAGGCGCAGAAAAGAGCGCATAAGAAAGGAGGTGATGACAAGTAGATTGTTTACTTGCAGGGTTATAGCAAGTAGAGCATGGTAAGGCATAGCACCAGATAAAACAAACCAACCATTATCCATCTTGTAAACATTTTTTCAATTTTTCCAATCTTCTGGCCTATTTTGGCATGACGCCAAGTTCGATGGGCATGATGTAGGACCCATAAATCCGACTCCAGCAGCATATAAAGACTATGCCGTAATACCTGTCGTTTTTTTTGCCAGGCAGGACGGTTAAATACGTCAATCACAGTTTGTCTGATATCCACAGATATGAGATTTTTTGGGACTTTAATCATTTTCAACAGAAAACCTATGCCACACCCGAGAATAATTGGCCAGAGAGAGTGCCATAATTTTGAAATGGCCAGTGACGATAAAGCAGCATCCTGAGATTTAGGCCAAATCCACATTGTTACAGCAGCCATGAAAATACTGCCATACCAGGCAAGATGATTGTCAGATGTTGTTTCAGTTCCTTTCGATACAGTTCGATTGAGAACTCTGATAAAATGAAGAATCAGCAGGGTTGTTGCTATTGAAGAGACAGAAAGCAAATAATAACCTGCATCACTCCAGGGAGAATTAAAAGCTGCAATTAATTCTTTGAGACTGTTTTTTGTTATGGCACCGCTGGTCATTGGCAATCCAGCCAGGGATAGAGCTGGAAAAAGAAGTGCTGCAAAGTGTATTTTTGTAAGTTGCCCACCTTTCCTTATGAGTGCACCATATCCGAAAAAAAGGCTGCTTTTAGCAAAAGCATGGTGCACAGCAAAGAAGGAGAGAACCACGATGGCCTGCGGTTTCAGTTGTGGCATAAAAAGCGTAGTACCGATAATAGCGGATATTATTCCCATTTGACTTATACTTGAACATGCGAGAACTGCGCCTGGCCCTCGTTGAGCAAGGCCGAGGACCACACCAAAAAAGACGGCTGTTATACCCGTCGCGGTAAATAATATTGCCCATCCCGGTGCGACATGCTCCAGTGGGATAAGGAGCCGGATCCAGCCAAGAATTCCGGCATTAACCATTGCTCCGGCAAGAGCAGCAGCTGCAGGGGTTGGAGTAGCTTGATAGGAAGGAACCATCCATACGTGCAGTGGCAAAGCACCAATTTTAACTCCAAGTCCGATATAAAGTGCCAACATGGCAATAGGTGGACAGGCAACTCCTTTAAGATCTGAAATTACAAAACTTCCTGAATTTTGGGCCAAAAGAGCGAGCGCAGCAAAGAGAGCGACCTCACTGATCATCACCATGGTGATATATATCCTGCCGGCCCGCAGACTCGCATTGCTTTTATAAAAAACAACCAGTCCATAGGTACTGAAGCTCATCAGAGCAAAAAACAAATAAAAACCCAGGAGTTCCTGGGCAAGAATTAATCCAAAATTCCCTGCCATTGCAGCCAAAAAGCAACCAAAAAGAATATGACGGTGTTGGACTTTTTTCATTTTCCGGTTCAGGTCGATTGCGGCAAAAAGCCAGACAACAGCTGAAGACAGTAAAAATATACGGCTAATATCATCCAGACCCATGCGCCCGCCCATGAAAAACCAGGGAACTCCAACAGCCGTACCAATTGGTATAAAAAATCCTGCAAATAGGGCAGGCACTGCCGCCAAGGGGAGCAATTTTTCCACCTTCTTCTGCAGGGAAGGGATAAAACAGCCAATCATAAATATAAGAGGAATCCCAGGAGTTATGGATAGAGCTGCAACATGTAGTTGATATATGATGTTTTCAGTCCCGGTCAAAGTCCATATCCCTCAACAATAAAGCGGACCCAGGCCAGCGGACTGAATCCTGCATTTGCGATGGCGCCGACGGCGATAGCGAGAAAGGCGGTTATAATTGTCGGTATTAAGAGCATCCAGTGTGTTTCGAGCTTGCCAAAATGATGATCTTCCGGCCAGGTTCCCTGTTGTTTATCAAGCCAGGCAATTTTGATAATCGGAAGAAAATAGATGGCATTCAGGAGGCTACTGCCAATGAGAATAATGAGTATCTCCCATTGACCAGCTTCAAGCCCGCCAATGGCAAGGTACCATTTACTGACAAAACCAGCTGTCGGCGGTATGCCTATCATTCCTAAGGCTCCCACAGTAAAAGCGACCATTGTCCAAGGCATGCGTCTGGCTACGCCATGCATTTCCTTTACCCGATGGATTCCTAAAGTTTCAGCCAAATTTCCAGCGCAAAAGAAAAGGGTTATTTTCATCAACCCCTGATGTACGAGATGCACAAGCCCGCCAATCAAGGCGGCAGGATATTCTGCAAGGCTGACTCCCAAAGCGATATAGGATATCTGGCTTACCGTGGAAAAGGCGAGTCGCCGTTTGAGGTCATCCTGTTGCAGAGCCCGAAGTGATCCGTAAATTATGGTAATTCCGGCAGCTATGGTAAGCAGTGGTAACATTTGAAGCGCAATAACATTAGCAAGACCGTAAACATCAAGAACAACTCTGACAATGCCAAATGCCCCGGCTTTCACAACGGCAACAGCATGTAAAAGAGCACTTACCGGTGCCGGTGCCACCATTGCCTGTGGCAGCCAACCGTGAAAAGGGACAAGTGCGGCCTTTACGCCGATGCCACTGACAAGAAGAATGAAAATTATTGTTAATTCTGTCGTATGTTTGCTGATTAAATCAGCTGAAAAACCTGCTGCATTGAAATCCATGGGGCCGGTAAAAGCTTGTAACCACATGACCGCAAAGAAAAAAATGGAACCACCCGTAAAGGTATAGATAAGATAATTTCTACCGGCGCGTAAAGCTTTATGGGTGCCGCGATGAATAATAAGCGGGTAGGTGGTAAGGGTGAGCATTTCATAGAACAGAAGAAACGTTATAAGATTACCAGCTAGCGCTATACCGATGGTTACAGCAACACACAGGCTGAAGTATCCGAAAAAGTGACTTCGGTTTGGAGTTTTTTCAAGATAACCAACAGCATAAATAGTAGTAAGAAGCCAGAGAACACTGGATAAAGTGGCAAACAGGGCAGAGAGAGGGTCTGCGTTCAAAACCAATTCATAGCCGTTAAATAGAGGCAACCGTACCTCGTATGTGCGTCCGAAAAAGATTCCAATGTCCATAATAAGAATCAACAGAATTTTAATTAAGGCACCGGAAAGATTTAAGCCTGTCCGCATGACAGAACTTTTTTCTTTAAGTGCAAATATAGCTACTCCGGGAATAAGGGAGCTTAAGAGTATGAAGACAATAAGCCAGGATTCCATGTTCATGGTAAAATTCCTGTAACTATAATTTCCCCGGCAGACATTACCTGGAGTGCATACGGGGAGATAGTTCCCAGTAGAAATGACAGAATTGCCATGGCCAGGGCAGGCCATTCAAGGAGCGCTGAGTGAGGTTGCCGTATTCCTGCGGTATGACCGGGCAGCACTACAAAAAATCGGCTCACCACTCGAAAGATATATGCCGATGCAAGTAGACTGCCGGTTATTATGACTGTGCCCCACCACCATTGATTGGAGTCAAACGATGAGGAAATCAACAGCCATTTGGCAATAAATCCGCCGGTTGGAGGGAGCCCCATGAGGTTGACCCCGGCAATAGCATAAGCAAAAACAGTAACAGGAAGATACGTTCTAAT
>CAMYJP010000211.1 GCA_947258675.1 uncultured Desulfobulbaceae bacterium
TGGCTTGATGCTGTTGGTCAGTTTTTCCACTGTTGACCTCAGTTGAATATCATCGGCCATCGCTTTATCAATTTTCTTAATGGCATGGATTACGGTGGAGTGGTCTTTTCCGCCAAATTTAGCGCCAATTTCCGGATAGGAAGCTGAGGTGAGTTTCCTGCTGATATACATGGCTATCTGTCGCGGAAGTACCAGGGTTTTTAGTCTTTTGGCAGATTTTAAATCTGATGTTTTTATCTGGTAATGATTGGCAACCACCTTTTGAATATTTTCTATAGTAACTTCTTTACTCTGTTCTACTATAATATCTTTTAATATATTTTTTGCCAAATCGAGACTAACAGCTGTTGACGTTAAACTGGCAAAAGCCCCTATTCTAACCAGGTAACCCTCAAGTTCACGAACATTACTGCTAACGGAACTGGCAAGAAAATATGAAACATCTTCCGGAAGATATATATTATTCTGGTCAGCTTTCATTTTCAGAATAGCTTGTTTCGTTTCGACATCGGGAGCTTGAATATCTGCAATTAAACCCCACTCGAATCTTGAGCGTAAACGTTCTTCAAGGTCTGGCATTTCTTTAGGGAATTTATCTGAGGTGACAACAATCTGCTTATGTGATTCGTATAGAGCATTAAAGGTGTGAAAAAATTCTTCTTGGGTACTTTTTTTGCCTGCGATGAACTGAATATCATCAATAAGTAACACATCTATTGACCTGAATTTATTTCTGAACTCATCCATTTTGGCGTGCCGTAACGAATTTATCAGTTCATTGGTGAATTTTTCCGAAGAATAATAGCCAATTTTCAGGCCTTTGTTTTGATTGATAATTTCATTGCCGATAGCATGGACAATATGGGTTTTTCCCAGACCAACCCCACCATAGATGAAAAGGGGGTTGTAAGTCGTCGCCGGGTTGTTAGCGACAGCCATAGCTGCCGCATGAGCAAATTGATTGGATGGCCCAGATACGAAACTGTCGAAGGTATATTTTGGATTTATGTTACTGAACTGTTCAGCCGAATCGTTTTTTTTCTGGAGAGTATTTATACTTATTTCACGGGGTGGTTCAACCTGCTCGGTTGGCTTTTTTTCAGCAACACCGGTGTTGGTATTTATTTTTAAATTTATTTTGTAATTGACTGTGCCAATTTCTGAAATTATTTTTTCTATGTTTTTCAGATAGTTATCCGAAAGCCAGTCTTTTATGAAGCGGTTGGGAACTTCCAGATTTACTTGGTCTTTATTTATATCAACAAAATTAACTGGTTTTATCCAGGTAGAGAAGTTTTGTGAGCTAACTTCTTTTTTAAGTCTATCGAGGGTTTCTTGCCAGATTTTATGCATAGATAAATTCTAAATCCACAGCTTATAAACAGTTGTTTATAAATATAAATTTCCAAAAAAAGCCTATTTTAAGCGGCTTTATAAACCGTACAAAACTATCAGAGGGGTAGATAAAAAGCAAGGGTTTCACCGCTTGGCCTTTTTCCACTCTCCTTCATTTTCCAGCCTTTCAAGCGGCCAATTTTGTAAAAATTTAGCCAATAAACTCAAGTGGGCCAATTTATTTTTTTCGGATTTTCGTTGACTTGTTCCTCTGTTTATGATTAAAAAGCGACTTTGTCAGAACGAAACATTGGAGGAATAAAGATGTCTAAGCGTACTTATCAACCGAGTAAGATCAAGCGAAAGCGGACCCACGGTTTCCGTAAGCGGATGCAGAGCAAAAACGGAAGTCTAGTCATCAAGCGCCGTCGTGCCCGTGGCCGCAAGTCGCTGTCTGCTTCCATTCCGCAGAAGTAAACGGGTGGACCACAGTTTTCCCAAATTGCGCAGATTGCGTAAAACCTGGGAATACCAAAATGTTTGGAAGATGGGGTGTAAGCAGCATACACCCCATTTTATTCTTTTGAGCATGAAAAATTCAGCCAGTGAAAGTCGACTCGGAATGACTGTGAGTCGAAAAGTTGGTAATGCTGTCCAACGTAACCGAGTAAAGCGGCTTATTCGGGAGTTTTTTAGACTGAAATATCAATGTTTTTCTGAACCGGTTGATTTTTCAGTTATTGCAAAAAAAGGCGCTGCTTCCTTATCTTTAAGTCAATTGATTGCTGAGCTTGATCGGGCACTCGATTAAGGCGGTACCTCAAATGGTTGTAAAACCTTTTGTACTTTTGATCGATTTCTACCAATATTTCATTTCTCCTTTATTACCTCGCGCTTGTCGATTTTATCCGTCATGTTCAGCTTATGCACGTGAATCACTTCAGACCCATGGTCTGGTAAAGGGTGGTTTTCTCTCGCTGCTCAGAATACTAAAGTGTCATCCCTTTCATCCGGGTGGGCTTGACCCCGTACCGGCATTAAATAAACAGGATAGTTAAGATGGAAAACAATAATCGGACCATTCTAGCAATTGCCCTCATTATCCTTCTTTGGTCAGGTTACAGCCTGTTCTTTGCGCCACAAGCTCCCCCGGTCGATAATACCAATATAGTGAAAGCTAAAGATGACCAGCTTATTCAAACCGAAAAAGTCAGTTCGCCAGCGGTCGCCTCGGTGGAACAACTGGCAATTGCTCCCAGCAATCTGCCTGCTGATTATAAAGAGCGATTGATTACCGTTTCGTCTGACCTTTACGATATTAAGTTGTCAACCACCGGAGCTACTGTTCGCGCAATAACCCTGAAAAAATATCGCGAGAGCAAAGCTAAAAATTCCGCCGCTTATAAGTTACTTGAGCTTTCTGAAGGGAAATTGGCTACCTTTAAGACCAGTGGTAGTGAAGGGCTTTCCATTCCGGCTGATCTGCCGTTTAAATTGGATACAGCTTCTGACAATATTATTATCGAAGAAGGACAGAAAAGCGTTACTTTTTCGGCACTGACTGCCACCGGTTTGCGCGTTGAGAAAACCTTTATCTTCCGCACCGATTCATACCTTATTGATGTAAATGTCCATTTGGTTAATACCAGTAATAATCCGAATAACGGCTCTTTCAATTTATCTTTAGTAAACGCCTGGCTCAGCGATACAGGCTCAGGCGGGATGTTGAGTAACGACGGTTTTATTGGCCCGCTGTCTTTCGACGGCGAAAAACTTCTTGAGGATAATCCTGATGATTTGCTCACAGCGGCGAAAATCTATGGAAAAGGAATTATCTGGTCAGGGTTTGCCGATAAATATTTTTTGACGATTATGAGCCCACAGGATTCAGCAAATCAGGTCCAGGTCCAGATGGGCGATGGCTTTATTGAAAATCGTTTTGTCTCGGCGTTTTTCACTCTCCAGGCAGGGCAACAAAAATCATTTGACTATGTCTCCTTTATTGGCCCTAAGGATTATGACCTGTTAAAGGCGAGCGGCTATCAATTTGAGATGGCCAAGGACTACGGTTTTTTCAGCGTTCTTGCTAAGCCATTAATGCATGTTCTTAAATTCTTTTACGATTTTATTGGTAATTATGGTTTTGCGATTATTCTTTTAACTGTTTGTATTAAAATTATCTTTTGGCCTTTGACGCAGAAGAGCTACAAATCAATGAAGGGGATGCAGAACCTTCAACCGCAAATGCAGAAATTGCGGGAAAAATATTCCAATGACAAGCAGCGACTTAACCAGGAGATGATGTCTTTTTATAAAGATAATAAGGTTAATCCTCTGGGCGGCTGTTTGCCTATGCTTATCCAGATTCCGGTTTTCTTTGCTCTTTATCAGGTACTGCTTGGCGCTATTGAGTTGCGGCATGCGCCTTTTATTTTCTGGATTACAGATCTTTCGGTTAAAGATCCCTATTACATCACCCCGGTAATTATGGGGGCGACCATGTTTATTCAACAGAAAATGACCCCGACTAATGTCGACCCGACTCAAGCAAAGATTATGTTGATGATGCCGGTGGTCTTTACTTTTATGTTTTTGAATTTCCCGGCCGGTTTGGTCATTTACTGGATGGTGAATAACCTGCTGACTATTTTGCAACAGTATCTGATCAAACGCCAACCGAACTGATTTAACTTGTGAGGCGCTTGTGATTACAACAGATACGATAATTGCGCCAGCAACTGCTATAGGTGATGGTGGTATTGCTGTGGTCCGGATTTCCGGGCCACAGTCGCTTTCGGCATTAAAAAAATATTTCCTTCCTACCTCTCTAACCAATAACTTCCGTTCTCACCAACTTTATCATGGAATACTGACCGATCATCTGGGGCAACATATAGATGAGGTTATGGCTGTTTATATGGCGGCACCGCATACCTATACGCGGGATGATGTGGTTGAAATCCACTGTCATGGCAGTAATCAGGTAGTAAAAACCATCATCAGTCTTTACCTGCATTTTGGTCTGCGGTTGGCACAGGCCGGCGAGTTTACTTATCGAGCCTTTATCAACGGTCGACTAGATCTGAGTCAAGCTGAGGCAGTGGCTCGATTGATCACTGCAAAATCCGATTCGTCGCGCAAATTGTCTCTCTCTCAGGTCGAGGGCTTATTAAGCCGGACCCTATATGAAATAACCGA
>CAMYJP010000212.1 GCA_947258675.1 uncultured Desulfobulbaceae bacterium
CTGAAACCTGAAACCTGAAACCTTGAACAGATTTGATCTATGGCAGAGCCGATCACCTCTGACCTGGCCCTGAGGACCAGGTTTTCGATTTTGAATAAAGACGGTCATGATGAATAGGTTCGACAGCGCGGAAAAGAAATCATAGGTGGTTTTAACAGAATTCATACATTTTTAGGAAATTTGAAAATAGGAGGATGTGGCAATAAACATACGACAATCTTCAAAATCGGGATCCATAGCTGAAATCAGCCAAAAGCAATCAAAGGAGGAGGTCGTGGAAGAGTATGCCGCCCTGGATTACGAGCGCGCCCTAGATGAATTCGAAGGGGATCAGGAATTTTTGCTAGAGGTCCTTGAGGGTTTTCTGAAAAATGTCAGGGCTCAAATCAAAACGATCCATCAGGCCCTTGAGGAAGGAGATACTGAAGTGGTCAGGAAAGAGGCCCATTCTATAAAAGGGGGTGCCGCCAATCTGACCGCGGATCACCTCTCCCGGATTGCCCTTGAACTTGAGAACATGGGACAATCGGGTCGTTTGGATGGGGGCTATGAAGTTCTGGAAAGCCTTGAAAAAGGGTGTAAACGGCTAGAGGCCTATGCCGGCGAGGAACTAAAATGAAAATCCTTTTTTTGACTTCTTGTTACCTTTGAATAGGCTAATTGTGAAAATTTAGGAGATATCATGAAAATCGATAGAAAGATGACAACATTAATATTGTTCTTTTCGCTTTTCGGAACGTTCCTTTATCCTTTTGAAACAGAATGCGCTGAACGAGAAGGCCTCCGGTTCGGAATTGCTGCAATGATTTCCCCAAAGAAAACCATCACTACCTACAGGCAGATACTCATTTATCTATCATACAAACTCGGAATGCCGGTTGAGATGGTGCAGAGAAAGACCTATGCAGAAATGGATGAATTGCTCAAGACCAAAAATGTGATGATCGCCATGTTGTGCAGCGGTCCATATGTAGCTGATCATGACGATTTCGGCGCCGAGCTTCTGGTTGCCGCGCAGATGTATGGCAAACCATACTATCATTCCTATTTAATCGTACCAAAGGACTCTCCTGCAAATAGCCTTGAGGGGTTACGGGGAAAGACGTTTGCTTTTACTGATCCAAAATCTAATAGCGGCTGCATTGTTCCGACTTATATGCTTTCCAAACGTGGTGAGTCAGTAAACTCCTTTTTTTCCAGTTCTAAGTACAGCGGACATCACAGCAAATCAATCGAAATGGTAGCAAAGAAGGAAGTAGATGGCGCAGCCATCGACAATCTTATTTGGGAATATATAAATAACACCAATCCAGTTTTAACCTCGAGGACAAAAGTTATCAACAGGTCACCGGCCTACGGTATGCCGCCCATTGCTGTCCACCCTGATATGGATCCTCGATTGAAAACAAAAATCAAAGAAATATTTTTGAATATGCACTTTGATAAGGACGGGAAACGGATACTCAGTAAAATTTTTATAGATCGGTTTATCGTCCCTGAAGAAAAAAATTATGATACAGTCAGAGAAATGATCAAATTCCTTGAGGAAAGTAAAAGAAGGAAGGCAGAAAATAATATTTCGCCCTTTTAAATCAGATGAGAATCAGAACAAAATTAACACTTATAATCTGTTGTTTAATATTAGCTGTTGCCTTTCTTCTGGGTTTTACCTCAAGGTTAATCCTAAAAAGACACCTTCTCATTCAGGTTAATGCCCGTCTTGTCGATTCCGCCGGAAAAATTGCAGAAAGGCTGGACTCAATGCTGCAATTCGGGGTTTCCACCATATCAAACCTGTCAAAAAATAAAACCTTGAGTCTTTACTTTTCTGAATCTGATTCTATTGATATTATGCAGTTGGAAGATCTTTTGATGATGGAATCAGACCATTTTGTCGGTTTGTCAATATTGGACAAAAAGGGAATGGAGATTGCTAAAGTACGTCATGGAAACATTGATATCCGTCTCCAACAATATGACCGGAACTTCCTTGCCCGGATTACAACTAATAATTTTTCGTTACAAAGTGATATTTTTGAGGGGGAAAAAGCTCATGTCATTTTTTTTGCCCACGAAATATTGAATATCTATGAAGAAGTTGCCGGCAGGATAGTAGGGTGGCTCGATATCGCATATATTAATGAGCAAATCTCTTCAATTCAATCTTCCAAAGAGATAAAGACTTTTTTACTTAATAATGATAACAGCCTTATTTCGGGCAAGGCCACGCCTTCACCCGGCCTTTCAATACAGGGCAATGAGAAGGAACGTAAGCCTATAGTGCTTGACCATTTTCCAGAAGAAAAAGGGTTTCATTTAGCACGTATCGATAATACAGATTTCCTGGTCGCCTTTGAATCCAATGAAAACCTGGGGTGGAAGATATGCGCGTCCACCCCACACGCTGATTTTAAATATAATATTAAGATGTTGGACAAATACCTGGGCATTATTACACTGCTGGTGATCGGAGTCAGTATCCTGATTACGCTTTTTATTGCAGGGAGCTTGACAAGACCTATTCGGAACCTTACCCAAGCGACAAAGGCTTTAACGCAAGGCGACTACACATCAAGAATCCCTGTCCAATCAAAAAATGAAATTGGTGAATTGGCGACAGCATATAATCTGATGGCGGAGCAACTCAAGTCTGCCATTGATGAGAAAGAGAATGAAATAACCCATCATAAGAAAACTGCAGATTCCCTCAGAATATCAGAAGCAATATTGAAACTAAATGAAATCAAGCTTGAGGCTCTATACAGCCTGAGCCAGATGGCCCATGAAGCAGATGAAAAAATCATGGACTTTGCTCTTGAAGCCGCAATGAAAGTGACTGACAGCAAGATAGGGTATATCTTTTTATTGAATGATGACGAGAACCAGTTGATACTCTCGGCACGGTCAAAGGAAGTGCTGCCGGAATGCGCTGTTGTTGAGAAGAAAACCGTTTTAGAAATTAAAGATAACGGTCTGTTGGGAGAGGCAGTTCGCCTGAGGCGCCCTGTTGTTACCAACAATTATGCCGAGGACGAAGATCCTCTTTATTTGAAAAAAGGATATCCTGAAGGCCATCTGCCGATAAAACGTTATCTGGCTGTCCCTTTTATGGATAAAGGAAGAATCGTTTTGCTTATCGGCGTCGGAAATAAAGAAGCAGATTATAATGACGCAGATATCCAACAGTTGACACACATTATGGACGGCACATGGCGAATTATTCAAGAGAAAAGAATCGGTGCCGAATTGGTAGAGGCTAAGTTAATGGCTGAGAAGGCAAGTCAGTTTAAAAGCGAATTTCTTGCCAACATGAGTCATGAGATCAGAACACCGCTGAACGGCATTATCGGTATGGTGGAAATTGCCATGGATACCTACCATGATGATGCGCAGAGAAACATATTTAATACCATAAACAACGAAGCGACCTCTCTACTCAGTCTTATCAGTGACATCCTCGATTTTTCTAAGATTGAGGCAGGAAAATTTGAGATTGAAGCGATACCATTCAACCTCCGGACAATGGTCGAAGATATCGCCAAGGGTTTTGCCCTTAGAGCCGAATAGAAGGGGATTGAACTCATTGCATTCCTGTCTCCCGACATGCCCTTCCTCCTCATCGGAGATCCAGGACGGATCCGTCAGATATTGGTCAACCTGATAGGCAACGCTCTGAAATTCACTCAGGAGGGAGAGGTCCTCATCAAAGTAGAAATGACCGAAGACCTTGGCGATAGAGTCAAGATATTTTTCTCAATCAAGGATACAGGAATTGCCATTTCCAAAGAAAAGCTGGGAAACATTTTTCAAAGTTTCACTCAAGCAGACGGGTCAACAACCAGAAAATTTGGTGGAACCGGCTTAGGGACAAGCATCTCAAAGCAACTTGTAGATTTGATGGACGGTGAAATTGGGGTAGAAAGCGTCGAGAGAAAGGGAAGTACTTTCTGGTTCACCATAACACTTGAAAAACAGAAAGAAATACTGCCTGATTTTTCCCTAGAAAAAGTGAATCTTAAAGGCATTAGGGTCCTGGTGGTAGATGACAATCCGACCAACTTGACAATTCTGAATGAATATTTGCAGTCTTGGCAATGTCTGCCGGTTCTGACAGCCGGCGGCAAGCAAGCCATGGAAGTATTAATTGAATCACATTCTTCAAATGAAACTTTTGACCTGATTCTGATAAATAAGAATATGCCGGAAATGGATGTTTTTGACCTAGCCTGTGAAATCAGGGGGCGGAAGGATTTTTCCAATGTACCGATAGTCGTCCTCACATCGTTGGGCCAGGTTGGTGAAGGCAAGACATGCAAAGACATCGGCATTCAAGGCTATCTGACTAAACCCATCAGGCGTGATGAACTGGAAAAGACGGTCAGGTCCGTATTAGGTCAAACTAAAGTAAGGGATGGATCATCCACTAATACGGATCTGATTACCCGACACACGTTGACTGAACGATACAACAATAGAGAATATCATATCCTATTGGCTGAAGATTATCCGACCAATCAAC
>CAMYJP010000213.1 GCA_947258675.1 uncultured Desulfobulbaceae bacterium
ACCACTTTTTTTAGCCTATCTTTCATCAATTACTACCGATATGATATCTACTAGTAAAATCTTCTCTCCACCGCCTCCTGCCGCAGGCTTAATATAACGCTGCGGATCACCTGCAGGCGGCACAGCCGTCGATGACCCAATGTCCTTTACGATAAACCCCGCAATTTGTTCCTGTCAGGTGCATCCGCCTTGTTAGCTGTAATTAATAGTCTCAGTCTCGATACTTGCGTCGCCTTTTACGAAGAAAGTGGCCGTTGCTGGAGTCGCGCCGTACACGACCTGGAGGCCGAATTGATACGTGTACTTCTCGTCCATCATTAGGGCCTCAATTTTCTCACGATCACGCGCAATGGCACCTCCCGGTGATCCGACCTTTTTGCACTCGACGACCAGGAAGTTGAGTTTCTCCTCGCCGGACCTGCGATTGTGAATGATAATATCGGGTCGAACACGTTGCTCTTCGCCGTCCATGGTGATCGCTTTGTAGTTGAGCCCTTCCCTGTTGAATTCGATATCGACATACATGGTCCCGTGATCAGAAAGAACGGGAAGGAGCTCTCTTTCAAGATGGGATGCGAGTCTGTGATTGATGCAGACTTCGTGTAGTTTGCGGGCGTCGTACTCGAAACCCTCCTCGATGGGACAGTCGTAAAGATACCCGTCGTCCTGGAGAAGCGATCTAAGCGCCCTCTCGATTGCGTCGCGAACGTCTTGTCTCATTGCGTCAATGTATCTCCAGCTAACGGCCGCCGGTGAGCAGCGGCCTAAATTCATATCAATTTTGCACGGCCTTCACGTAAAACCGCTATCTTCACGCCGTCTGCTCTACTGGTTTGTTACGTGCTTTTACGCATTTTTTCCTTTAAGAAAAAGAGGTATCCCCAACATAGCAGGCAAAATAAATAAAAGAAGCATTGTGATACTACCAATAGTCTCTGGGATCTCAATTCCAATTTTATCAATAAGCGTTCCAAAGACTATCCCAACGATTATGGACCCTGCCCAGAATTTAATAAAAAACCAATTGAATCTGATTCCTTTCTCGCAATTCATGCATGCCCGATTCCACCAAAGTGGTGATAGAAAAACAAACAAGTACCACAAACGGATGGCATTTTTTTGGCAATGAGGGCACTCAATTGATTTCATATATCAGCTATCAAGAACAAATAGTATCAGGGCACGTAACGTATGGCTAACTTGCCGCCCCTCAGCCGGATTTAATGCGCGGGCTGCTCGCGGTCAAGTTTAGCGGGTTGTTAGTACCCCAACCACCTTTTTAAGATGTCTAAACTTCGATATCGGTTTGTGCCAATCAATACCTTCTATTAAATATCCTTCTCCGTTAAAGTCGCCAATGCCAAAAAACGGAAAGTCCTTGTGTATCCATTCGTTAAACGATGGGTGTTGATATTCTAAGTTTGGAATAAACCCAAGTTTTCTTATTTGCTTTTCAGTTATTCTATTCATGAGTGATGTGGTTTAATTAAAACGGACACCGTGCTAAGAGTAATAAAAACAAAAGCGAGGTGTTCGATGAAACCAAAAAGAAACCGACAGAATTACCCCAAGGAATTCAGAGACGACGCCGTCAAATTGGTTATTGAAAAAGGTTACAATTGTACCGAGGTTGGCCGGCGTCTTGGAATCAATCATTCAAACGTTTCACGCTGGGTTAGGGAGTATCGCAATTCCCAGGAGAACACCGCACAAGGTGGTCTTTCCCATAGCGAGATTGAAGCCGAAAATCGTCGTCTGCGCAAAGAAAATAAGCGGCTGCTAATGGAGCGTGAAATCTTAAAAAAGGCGGCGGCCTTCTTTGCCAAAGAGTCGAGCTAAGATACGACTTTATCCGGCAGCAAACGAAGGCCTTTCCAGTCACCGTACTGTGTGCGGTGATGAAAGTAAGCCGGAGCGGTTTTTATGATTACCGCAAACGTCATAACTGTCGTGCTGAAGATCCGAGCCAGACATCATTAAAGGCCCGCGTTCGCAGCATATTCAACGATCACAGAGGAAACTATGGTTCGCGTCGTATTCTCAACCAACTACAAGATGAAGGCCACCAGCTTGGCCGCTATAAGGTGCGTAGTCTGATGCGCAAACTTGGTCTGAAAGCAAAGTCGCCCAGGCGGTACAAGGTCACCACCGATAGTCGCCATTCGTATCCGCTTGCCGCCAATTTGCTCGATCGTAAGTTCGATGTCAGCGTACCCAATAGCGTCTGGACTGCGGATATCACCTATGTCTGGACGTTTGAAGGCTGGTCGTATCTGGCTGTGGTAATGGATCTATATTCCCGTCAAATCGTTGGTTGGGCCATGGACAAGCGAATGAAAAAGCAGCTTACCCTTAATGCCTTGGCGATGGCCTATTGGCGCAGAAAACCGCCCATCGGATTACTTCACCATTCGGATCGTGGAAGCCAGTACGCGTGCCATGAATATCAAAAACGGCTTGGGCAGTATGGCATGATACCGAGCATGAGTCGCAAGGGTGACTGCTGGGATAACGCCCCAACAGAACGCTTTTTCCGGAGTTTGAAATCCGAGCGTTTGGACTCATGCCGATTTGTAACCAGACATTCAGCTGAAACCGAGGTTCTTGATTATATCACTTACTATAATTCCCTCCGTCTTCATTCGACGCTGGGATACAAAACTCCTATGGAATATGAGAAAGAACTATTTCGAAAAGTGGCTTAAATTTATGTCCGTTTTTACTTGACCATTACAGAGTACTAACGCTCCGCTTCACCTGACGGCGGCGAAAAGCTGGAGCCTGTTTAAAGATGCATAATTTTGCTCAGAGAAAACTCATAAAAGCCGCACGATACCGCCGGTCAGAGTGCAAGCGGTTGTTATGATCGCCTTTTATTCTTACTGTACAAAGAAATCATCGCCTTTACACTTTTCATCGATTCCATTCTCTCCGAAAGAATAAACTCTAAATGGTTCCCCATCCTTTGTGATATGGGTTTTGTAAGAGTAAGCCCTATTCCAACGATCAGTTAAGTCTTTATCAATATAAGGTCCTTTCCATCTATCTTTTATATCTTTAGGTGGAAGAATTAGGACGCCTAAACCCTCGTCATCAGTTGGATATCGACCGGTATGAAGGCGAAAGAGCTTTACAGCTGTTTCTAATGCCATAATGTCGGATGTCTCTTTGCTATCAATAATATCGCTATTGAGATGCGGGATTAGAAAATACATAATTGATAGTATTAAACCCAATAAAAGCGCTATCAAGTGGTACTTTTTCATTTTAAGAATCATAACGTGGAAGTGAGCAGCGGCCAAAAATTAATAACGATCATGTACGGCCTTTACGAAAAACCGCTACCTACACGCCGTCTGCTCAACTGGTTTGTTGTGTGCTGCTCCTACATTTCATTTATTGTATCAAGCGCATAATTCTCGCACCATCGCTCTTCAGCGTTGGAACCTTTTCTATTAGTGAGTCTCCCTCCAAAATGCTTAATGCAATATGCAATGTGGCCAACCTCATGCAGTAAGAGAAACAAAGAGTATCTCTTAGCACTTGCCAAACTCCACATGACTGTACTTCTCGACAGGTCTAATGCGCCGCCAAACTTTTCGATGGTCCTTACCCAATCTTTTTTATCAGATAGAATTGGGGATCGGTAATCTTTAAGGCAAAAATTGATTCTAATGTCGAAGTTTTCTCCGCGTTGGACGAGCCTGGCTTCCTGGGTTGTTCTCCAATTGCACCCAAATCTAATCTGTAAAATTTTCTCTAATATGTAATCTTCGATCTTTTTCTTAAATTCATCTAAATCTGATTTAGAGTCCAATGGATATAGATAATCAGAGGACACTTTATCATAGCTAATTTTCATATATACTCAATCCTTGAACACACAACGTTTTGAGCTAACCTACCGGCCTCCGAACTTCCAAATCTGCACTGGCCTTTTCGTAAAACCGCATATTTGTCCCGGTTAGGTTCAGCGATTTGTTAGCGAAAAATTTACGCGATATTCAAAATACGCTCAATTTGTCCATTGAATAAATATCTAATCAGAGCCTCAACCTTATTACGTGGGTATGTTGCAACGTAGTGAACCTTTTTAATACGATATGGTACCAAACCGAGAAATTTCCTGAACATTGGATAGTGAAAATTGAAAAATATAGTATCTGCATCGATAGGACAAATATGAAGCAGCATTCCATCGGAATTGGATCCGAAGCCATTATGATACCCTATGCCAGGAGAACAGTCTTCATCGTTTTCTGGTGTATCTGTTATAGATTTAAGTTCACTCTCCCAGTCAAAATCATTGAAAGCGCTTATAGCCTGATTCAAGGATACATTCTCAGTGTCTTCTGTTGAGTAGTCGTGCTTTTGTATCCATAAACTGAACATCATATGCCTCGCTAACGGGCTGCGAGATGAGCCGCAGTCGGCTGGGGGCGGAAATTGCGTTTTTTTGCAATTTACCGTGCCAGCCGACCGAGCGCAGCGAAGCCCGAAG
>CAMYJP010000214.1 GCA_947258675.1 uncultured Desulfobulbaceae bacterium
CATCAGCTTTGTTTTCTATATTATATTCTTTAATAAATCTTAATATGCTATCTTTATCAGCATTGTCCATTTTTTTTGCTGTATCATCCATTCTTCTTCCTATGGCTTTAAAGCCTCCACCTACATTCATTGAAAATTCGTCTTTAGACATTGAGCCAGGTGTCTTTGCACTATCTATCGCATTATTCATTTTGTTTTCAGCGTTTTCAAAAAAGACTTTTTGCATTTTTTTTATTTCATCTGGATTTGGTTTTCTTCCAGTTGCTCTCATAAAATTTTTTGTTAAACTTAAAACGAGATTAATACCACCTCCTCCTACTAAACCAATACGTCCGCCATCAGCTTGTTTAGTTCTATTTATATTCTTAATTATTCTTAAAACTTCATCTGGTCCTTTTCCTTTTTTCATCATTGCAAAAGCTTCATCTAATGTAGCTAATACTTCTGCTTTTCTTTGTGGATTATCATCTATTAAAATACTATCTAATAAATCGTCTGTTATTCCTGGATATCGAGCTTTTAACTCTAATCGTTCTGTCATTTGAGGTGCTATCTCTCTTGCTATTCTTAAATCTTCTAACTCCTCTATTTCATCACGAGTTATTAGTTTGGATTCTCCTGAAAGCTCTGCTTCTTCAAGTTTTTTTTCTAAAAATTTTTCTCTGCCTTTTTCTCCTGACTTTGGATCTAATCTACCAGCTTTGTATTGTTGATACATATATTTTGTTTCATCTTCTGATTCTTTTAATAGTCTTCTTGCATCCGCAAGTGTACCATCCCAATTATAATATTCTTCCGATGGATCTAAACCAAATTCGTCTGCAAACTCTGTAACTTCTTTATCAGTCATTTCTCGTTTATCACTTAATCTCTTATCTGCTGTTTTAAACATATCACGCTCTAGTGTCTTTGGAGGGATAGGTGCTTTGTCTGCAGTTGTAATTGCTTTCTTACCAAATTTGTCTCTCACTAAATCTAATAAAGCTTGGACACCTTTTTTACCTGCACCACCTGCATAACCAATACGTCCACCCATTGCTCTTTCTTCAGGGTCCTCAAAAGATTTTTTTAAATCTTGATACTCTTTATTTTTTTTCATACGGTCTTCCAAAGATTTAATACCTTTTTTATTTTGGTCCATTAATCTTTGTTTAATTTGTTCTTCTGTCTCTGGAATATTTTTACCACCCATAATAGGTTTATTAGGATTAACAGCACTACGATCAAACATACTGACAACTTTTCTTTCATCAATAGATTGTTTGGCTGCTTTCTGTCTTAACAGAATCATTTCCATATTGTTAGGCATTCTGCCTTTACTTGCTTTAAATGCTTCTATTAAAAATTTTAACATTAATAATATATCCTTTTACGTTCGTTCTGTGGTTCATCCACATAATCTTCAGGGTGTTGTAATAATCCTGCTTGTCTAAAACGCATGATCGCTTGAGTCGTAGAGTCGACTAGATCGTCATGATCTCCGTAAGGAAACGCAGCACACTCTTCAATGACTTCGTCTGCGAATTTCTGCTCAGGAGCCCATATCATACCAGATTCGAACAAAGGTGCAACTGCATTTACACGTGAATGTTTATCATTTCCACGAGACGGTGTAAAGTTCACAACCGGTATATCCATCTGTCTAAGTTCATATGTTAGAGGTAAACCACTGGCTTTTGCTTCAACTATCACTGATTCAGGTTGCCAATACTTATATTGCTCTAATGCAAGTCTTCTTAGTTCAGGAAACTCGTACCGTCCTTTTATAGAATCCAGCAGCATCAAATTAGCACCTGAGTCTTGATCAGGATAAAATACACCCCAAGTAGTAATAGCACTGTAATCTGCAGTTTCTTTTTTTAAAAACGCTGTATCATAACTTTGTATAACGTGATGCAGTTCTGGTATCCAATCATGGTCCCAGGTTCGCCACCACTCACGTTTTATAATTGCACCTTCATCACTTGGTGGGTTTTGCATCCACTGTGCATTCCATTTGCCCGTGGGCAGTGTTGCTTGTACCTTCTCTAATTCATCAAGCTTCCAATACTCTGGCCAAACAGGAGCCGCTTTCTTTGATCCGTGGTCCAAGATTGCTGGAAATTCGACCACGTGCCACTGATCAGCTTTAGCTTCACTTTGGTTTGCAAGTAGTTTACCTGTTAGATCTTTGTTACTCCATCTTGTCATAACAAGTACAATCTTACCACCAGGTTGTAAACGCTGACGAGGACCAGATGTATACCACTCGTAAGCAGACTCCATGGCCGTTGGACTCATTGCATCTTGCTCTGAGTGTGGATCGTCAATTATTAATAAGTCAGCACCCCGTCCGGTTATTGCACCGCCGACACCAGCTGCAAAATACTCACCACCTTGTGCTGTTTCCCACCTACCAGCGGCTTGCGAATCTTCTCTTAGTCTTGTTTCAAATATTTTTCCATACTCATCACTATCAATCAAGGTCTTAGCCTTACGACCAAATCTTACAGCTAGTTCTCCTGTGTGAGTTGCTTGGATTATTTTTAACTTAGGGGTACGGCCCACCATCCACGCTGGTAACAAGTAACTTGCAAATTCTGATTTCGTATGACGTGGAGGCATATTTACTATCAGTCGGTTTATTTCACCCGATGCAAGTTGATTAAATTTTTTTGCTATATGTCTGTGGTGCGAGCCTTCTACAAAATCGGGCCACACACATTTGACAAAGGACATGAAGTCATTCTTAGCTTTAGTTTGGATTTGTTTTTCTGCATGCATAACTTGCAGTTTCTTAAATTGCTTTCTAACGTCTGCAGGTAGCTTACTTATATCTACGTTGTTTAAATTCATAAAATTTTTTAAAAAATTTTTTTATAATTTTTTTGCACCATAAAGTGTTGAAAATGTTTTTACCACCATAAACTGTCTAAATCAAGCAATACAACCTAGAGTAGTGGGACCCCTTTTTGTGTAAAGGGTGGGTGGGGTCGACGTTAGTTGCGATGTTGCTGTTGGATAGGGATCCGTGCGCCCTGGCGCGTTAGCGCCAGGGCAAGAAAGGTTACGCCCAACGTTTGAGCGCCTTATGTTTAATTAAGATAGCAGGGCCACTGACCCAGTCATCATAACCAATAACGTAATTCTGTTTAGTAAATGTCATACGCCATAAAGCTGTGGCCTCTGGGTTTAATGGTAAGCCCATCAGCTTACCTTCCTCATTTACTATAAGATAATCACCATTAGGAAATGTTATACCTTCAACATATCCACCGACAAAGTCTTGCGCCTCTTTAAGAGTTGGCTCATCCTTTGTTTTTGTAATCATCTTAAACTCTGGTGCTGTTGTGTTAGCTTTTAGTTCCATAAGTCCCTCACCATTGCGCCGTTTGTGGCTTTGTTAAGTGCCTCAAGATACTCTGTCTCTGTCATCTTGAGATAAGTTAAACAAAACTCATGTTTAATATTCTGAGTTGCGCCAGGTGTTCGAAGATACTCGACAGCTTTGTCTAACATCTCTTGACGCTTTGCGCCACCTGGTAAGTATTCTGCTTTAATTGTTTTTGTCATATTATACCTTTCTTGTTAATAGGATAATCCTAGTTTATTTAACTAGGATTGTCAACCCTTTGAATAGAATATTCTGCACCCCACCTTTCCTCATTCTTAACTTTGGCATAACCTTGGGTTTCCCGTCTGTGTCTGATAAACTCAATCGGTCTACCTTGCTCAATGTTTTCCATGTTCAATGCTAACCAATCAAACTTACATGATTGACTACAGAAATAAACATCGGAACCATTGGGGGTGTAACCCCATGAGTTAGGTGTTCTATCTCTATCTGCATATGCATATCTTCCACGAATTACACCACGAGATTTTAAAAATCTATCTTGTGTAGCATGTGTATGGCAATTAGGGCCTTGGCAAAAATGTTTGTTTGGCATTAGTGCCTCACTTTCCAAGTTGTCGTTGCAGTTCTATATCCATGACTATCTAAGTCATAATAAACATAATAAGGAACACCTTGTTTTGATGTGCCATATCTTGACTTGTCGTCATGTTTGCCTTTTCTTGTAATGTGCTTCTTATGTTTAGAAGCCCAATAAGTTATGTAAAATGTTTTGTTTGTCATATTATACCTTTCTAAGTTATAGGACTATCCTATTACAGATAGCCCTATTAGTCAAACTTTAATTTAAACTTTCTTCATATTTTTTTCTTGCCAATATTTTCGCCTCTCTTGATTGATGTTTGTTCTTCATACCTTTGATCATACTTGCAAGGTTGCTCGGATTGTAGATTGTCAATCCTGTTGAGTTAGTTCTGATTAGTTCTGCCTCATCAACTTGTATTCCAAGTTCAGTAGCCAACTCAATACCCTCACTCAAGTATCTGTATGCTTTTAATCCAATCTTTAATTGGTCGGATTGTTTTTGAATTGTATCAATCCATGTTTTATGTTTAGAAACTAGATTGCCTTTTGCAATTCGCCATGCCTCAAATTGTTCGTAC
>CAMYJP010000215.1 GCA_947258675.1 uncultured Desulfobulbaceae bacterium
CGGGCATGGTACAATTCAAGCGATTATTTATGGGAGAGGAAAAACGAAACTACGTGCGAGCAGCGACCAGTCAGCGGTGCGTGCGAGCGGGCGGAAAACACAACGACCTTGAGAATGTAGGGCACACAGCCCGTCACCATACATTTTTTGAGATGTTGGGAAATTTTTCTTTTGGGGATTACTTCAAAGAGGATGCAATTTTCTTTGGATGGGATTTTTTGACAAATGTTTTGGGGTTGCCGAAAGATAGACTCTGGGTCTCGATATTTGAGGATGATGATGAGGCCCAGGAACTTTGGGAAAAGATGGACGGGCTGCCAAAAGAGCGTATTGTCAGACTTGGTGAAAAAGATAATTTTTGGGCTATGGGTGACACTGGTCCTTGCGGTCCATGTTCGGAAATTCACATTGATCAAGGCCCTGAAGTAGGGTGCGGTCATGCTAAGTGTAAAGTGGGTTGTGAACGTGATTGTGATCGATATCTGGAGCTTTGGAATCTTGTCTTTATGCAGTTTTATCGGGATGAAAACGGGGAAATGACTCCTTTGCCCAAGCCAAGTATCGACACAGGAATGGGTTTGGAGAGAATTGCAGCTGTAATCCAGGGAAAGCATTCAAATTATGAGTCTGATCTTTTTACCGAGCTGATAGAGATTATCGCCACACTGACTGGCAAAACATATGGAGCAAACAGTAAAGCCGATACGGCAATGAGGGTGATTGCCGATCACTGCAGGGCCATTACTTTCTTGGTAGCTGATGGAGTCTTGCCGGCAAACGAGGGCAGGGGATATGTCCTGCGAAGGATTATGAGAAGAGCTTTGCGCTTTGGACGCTCACTTGGTTTGAACCAGCCATTTTTGTCTAAGGCTGCCGAAAAAGTTACACAAATGATGGCTGAACCATATTCGCATCTTTTAGAAGCTGCAGAACTGTTGGCAAAGGTTACATTGAGTGAGGAAGAGCGCTTTGGAGAGACCCTGGATAATGGACTGTTAATCCTTAATAATGAAATTGATCGGCTCAATCATGAAGGCATAAAGCAGATTACCGGTGACTTTATTTTCAGGTTATATGACACATTCGGCTTCCCGATAGACATTGTAAGGGATGTTGCCCTGGAAAATGATCAGACCGTAGATGAAGCCGGTTTTGCAACAGCAATGGAAGAGCAGAGGACACGTTCTAAAAAATCTTGGAAAGACGCAGGTCTGGCTGCCATGACAATCGGCGTCCGTGCATTGATGGATGAAGGCCACAAATCTACTTTTTTAGGCTATGAAACTCGCACCATCTCCACACATGTAACCGGACTGATAAATGAGTTCGGCGAGGCTGTTCAGTCAGCAGCAGACGGTGCAAGAGTATCAATTTTTTGTCCGGAAACACCTTTCTATGCAGAATCAGGTGGTCAAGTTGGAGATAAGGGTGAAATTTCCGGGCCGGAAGGCCTTGGGCGAGTAGTTGATACCATTACAGTGGGTGACGGTCTTGTCTTGCATCAGATAGAGATGACTGAAGGTACGATTTCTATCAACGATAAGGTAATGTTACAGGTGAAGGAGGGGAGGCGACAACGTATTGCCAATAATCACACAGCAACCCATCTTTTGCATGCAGCAATGAAAAAGGTATTAGGAGATCACGTTAAACAGTCAGGGTCTCTTGTAACTCCTGAGCGGCTTCGTTTCGATTTTACTCATTTTTCGCAATTATCTCATGAAGAACTGGCCCTGATTGAAGAAATTGCAAACGAAGAAATACGCACAAATACAGCATTGTTAACCGAGGTGCTTGATCGAGATGAGGCGGTTAAAGGGGGAGCTGTTGCTTTATTTGGAGAAAAATATGATTCCAAGGTTAGGGTTGTTTCAATCGGTGGTTTCAGCAAAGAGTTATGCGGCGGTACCCATGTTACATCAACCGGAGAAATTGGTCTTGTTAAAATTGTTGAGGAAACAGCTATCGCTGCTGGCGTGCGACGTATTGAAGCGATTACCGGCAATGAAGCTTTGAAGCGTTTTCAACAAGCGGAAAATCAGATCACCGATCTTGCATATCGTTTTAAAACCACTCCGGCTGATTTATCCGTTAGGATCGATACCCTTGTTGCCAGGCAAAAGGAAATGGAAAAGGAAATCAGCCGGTTGACCGCTAGGCTTTCACTCGCCGATTTGGACGGAATGATTCAGCGAGGCAAAATGATTGATGATATTAAGGTGGTTACAGCATCAATACCTCTTGACACTTCTAAAACTCTTCGAGAAGTGGGGGACCGGGTTCGTGAAAAACTTGGTAGCGGAGTTGCAGTTCTGGGCGGAGTTTTGCAAAACAAAGTAGCATTGCTTGTGATTGTGAGCAAAGATTTGACTAAAAAACTACAGGCCGGAAATATTATCAAAGAAGTGGCGTCCATAGTTGGTGGAAGCGGCGGGGGGCGCCCGGATATGGCTCAAGCTGGTGGAACAATGGTGGATAAATTGCCAGAGGCTTTGGCAGCGGCCAGCGGTATTATCTCCGAGTTTCTGCATCGTTCAGATAAATAATTCCTTTAAAAAACAAATAAAAAAGTTGACAGGTATTAAATGATACATTAATTAACCTGTTGCAAAGTGAACGAGCATTCATTCATTTTTTAAGAGTGAATGAGCATTCATTTTTTCGCTCACTGATCATGAACAACCATACGCGGGGGGAACATTCTCAATGATTACAATAGATATTACCATGCTGATCCAGATTATTAACATTCTGGTTCTCATTTTGGCATTGAATGTTGTTCTGTATAAACCAGTCAGAACTATGTTGGCAAAACGTGAAGAACGCGTCTCCTCCCTTGCCAAAGAAATTGATACATTTCACGAAAATGCTGTGCTGCGGCAGCAGGAAATTGATCGTAAAATGCAGGAGGCACGAGTGAAAGCGAAAGATGAACTCGAAGAATCCCGCGGAAATGCTCAGGCAGCAGGTGCTGAGATCCTGGCAGGTATCAGGGAAGAGGCAAACGCGGCGAAAGCTGAGCAGCAAAAGAAAATTCAGCAGCAATTTTCTGGCGCCAGAGAGAATCTGAAGGGGCAAGTGGATGGTTTTGCTTCAGAAATAGCAGGTAAAATACTGGGGAGGTCAGTCTAATTATGGGCAATAAAAAGTACCCATCAAAATTGGGACTGTTATCAGTAATACTTATTATTACCATTGGAGCGGCCGGTGCCGCATATGCTTCCGGCGGCGCAACCGGTCCAACCTGGTGGGGAATTCCTCAAGAAAAATTATGGGATTTACTCTGGAGAGCCGTTAATTTTGCTGTACTGCTCATCATACTTGTGAAATTCGGCAGCAAGCCAATTGGTAACATGCTAAAAGGGAGACAATTGGCCATAAAGGAAGAGTTTGAAACCCTTGAGGCCAAAAAGGCTGAGGCTGATGAGGCCTATAGGGGCGTTGAAGAAAAGCTTTCCGGTGTTGATCAGGAAGTTAAAAAAATTCTCGAGACAGCAGTAGCCCAAGGAGAGGCAGAAAAAGAGAGGATAATTACTGAGGCAAAGCGGGCAGCTGATGACATTAAACGCCAGGCTGAAATGGCTATACTGCATGAAATAGCTGATACCAAATTGCTACTCAGAGAAGAAGTGGCCAACCAGGCAATTCTAATGGCTGAAGAATTGGTTAAGAAAAATTTGCAACCGGGAGATCAAGACAAACTGGTTGAAGATTATCTTGAAAAGGTAGGTGCAATACAGTGAGACAGACAATTTTAGCAAAACGATATGCCAAGGCCTTGTTTGCCGTTGGCAAGGATGAAGGAACATTTGTTGAGTACGCTCAAGTGTTGAGTGATTTTGCCGATTTGTTTATCCAGGTTCCGGAAGTCGCCGATGGGCTGACTAATCCATTATATCCTATTGATGTCCGTGAAAAGGTAATGGCCGAATTGACCAAGTCAATAGGAACTGATCAGGTGATGACCAGATTCCTCAACCTACTGGTTGAAAAAAGAAGGGCTGATATTCTTCCGGAGTTGGCAGAGGTGTATCAGGAATATGTTGATGATGATCAGAATGTCAGTCGGGGTAACATTATTTCTGCGACTGAATTAAGTCCGGAATTACAGAGTAAGGTGCAGTCTACTCTAGAAAAAATAACTGGGAAAAAGGTGATTCTCGCGACAGAGGTTGATCCTTCTATAATCGGCGGCATTGTTGCCAAGGTAGGGGATTTGGTACTGGACGGGAGTATCAAAACACAGCTTGCGGGGTTGAACGAATCCATAAAGGGGAGTGAATAGGTAAAATGCAGATTAAAGCCGAAGAAATAAGTCAAATAATCAAGGGGCAGATCAAAGACTACGAGGGTAAAGTTGATCTGAGTGAAACCGGGACGGTTATTTCAGTTGGTGACGGTATTGCACGTGTGCATGGCGTAGAAAACTGCATGGCCATGGAGTTGTTGGAGTTCTCCGGTGGCGTTCTCGGTCTGGCTTTGAACCTGGAAGCGGA
>CAMYJP010000216.1 GCA_947258675.1 uncultured Desulfobulbaceae bacterium
ACCGACGCACAGGGTGTTGTTGCGTTCAGGCTACCAGAACAGACCTATAAGTTCCGTGCTGATTATCAGGGTAGCCAATATTGGGCAACAGAGCTTGTTGCTCCACATCAGACAAATGTCATTAATCTGGAAACCGGCGGTGGTCCTTTTGCTTTAACTGTAGAAAGTGCTCCAGGCGTTCCAATGATAAATGTGCCGGTCTATGTTTTTAACACCAGCGGCGGATACCTGGGCATGAATGCACACACCGATGCCAATGGTCAGGTATCTTTTGATCTTGCTGATGGTGATTACAACTTCCGGGTGGATTATCTCGGATATCAGTTCTGGACCAATCCTGTAACAGTACCAACCACTTTAAGTGATACTCTGACAATTGCTCACCAGGATGTTACCGTTACGGTTAATGAAGTGTACAACCTTAATACCACGCCTCTTGAAATTATTAAAGTCTATCTCTTTAAAGCTTCCGGCTCATACATGGGTATCAATGCAACCACCAATGCAGCCGGTCAGGTAGTTTTCTCTCTGCCGCAACAGGATTATAAAGTCCGAGCCGACTATCTTGGCAGTCAATACTGGTCATCGACTATCAACTGGAATGATACTTCTGTTGATATAGAGCATGGCCAGGTTGATTTGCATGTGACCTATACTGGTTCAGATGTCGTTGATGCACCGGTGTATCTGTTTAGTGACACAGGATCTTATTTGGGCAGATTTGAACGAACCGACACATTAGGTCAGTCGAGTTTTATGCTACCTGCCAAAGGGTATAAGTTCCGAGTGGATTATAATGGTACCCAGTATTGGAGCGGTGTGATTAATGTTATTGCACACAGCCAGGTTGCAGAAAATCTTTCTCTTGATCTTCTGGCATTAAACTTAACGAATGATCCCAATCCTGTCAGATTCGATGGGGAGCCGCCGGTATATAAACCAAAGCAGATCAGGTTAGCTAGCCTTGGAGCAGGCAGTTTAACAGGATTGTTATCACAAGTTGTTACGAGTGCCATTTCGACACCGAAAGTTTACTATTATGTAAACGATCACCTTGGTACTCCGCAGATTATTACTGATGAGGTGGGAACGGTTGTTTGGCAAACTGACAATAAACCCTTTGGTGAGGCTAATATTACAAGTGCAACTGTCGATAATAATTTTCGTTTTCCGGGCCAATATTATGATCAAGAGACCGGGCTGCATTATAACTGGCAAAGATATTATGATCCGAATACGGGAAGGTACCTGACTCCCGATCCCATTGGTCTAGCTGGTGGAATTAATCTTTACCGCTATGCCAATTCCGATCCGATAAACTGGATTGATCCTGATGGCCAAATTCCATTACTAGCTGCAGCGCCATTAGTGTGGGCAGCAATTGAAGTAGGTCTTTCCATCTACGATGCTTGGGAAGCAGGATCGACCTTAAAGGATCCTTGTGCAAGTGCTGGTGAAAAAGCAACTGCAGTTGGCCTTTTTGCAATGGGCATGATTTTGCCTGGAGGAGGTTATGGAGCTCTTGATGATATCGGAAAATTTGCTATCAAAAAAGCAGTTAATTCAAATTTGCCACATGCTGTCGAAAGAGCAGTTGCTAGAGGGATCTTTGAAAACCCAGATATAGCTGCAGCTAGTATAAAACAATTAAGTAAGAACCTGACAAAAAATGGGCTCCCGGCCAATGCAATTAAAGATACTGCTCATTCGGATAGGGTCCTTATCCCTATCGGAAATGGTGGCATGGCTGTGTATCAGGTTAGCAAAAAGGGAACAGCCAAACTAAAAACAGTATTAACAGCAAAATGAGAAAAAAATATGGCAGAAAATAAAATATATTTAAAAGTTAGTGAAGATGATTCAGATGTTGCGTATCTATATTTTCCAAATCACCCAGGTGTAGGTAAGGAAAATATTGTTCACAAACAGATAAGGCTAAATGATGTTATTGAAAATTATAAAGGCCCTGATATATACATAGATGTTGACCATAATGGTATAGCCATTGGCCTCGAAATCCTAGCCTAAAATACAGGTTAGCGGCGCTTTATTAATACTGAGACAATTAAAGGTTCTTTCTCTAATTGCCTATTCCATATTTAGACTTGCCTTAATGTTTCCAGTAATATGAGCTGAGAATAGATCTTTGACATAGCATTCCACCTAGTAGAAAAAAAGAGCTCTTTAGGGGGCAATGCGCATCGGAATATTACCGGGCCAATATTACGATAGTGAGACCGGACTGCATTACAATTGGCATAGATATTATGATCCGAGTGCAGGGAGATACTTCTCCCCTGATCCGATTGGACTTGCTGGGGGGATTAATTTATTCCTGTATGCCAATGGGAATCCAGTGAGGTTTACTGACCCATGGGGGTTGGAATCTATTCCAGATAATGAATTTGTAACAGCACCTTTATATGATCCTCTTAAAGATAACGGAAACCTTGTAAGAGGATATGCTGGTAGACAAGATTATAAATGCTCTACTTGCATAGCTGATCACTTTAATACAAGCCCAAGCGCTAAAGAATATTGTGTTGAGCATGATAAATGTTATGAGGAAAACCTGTGTAATATGTCATCATGGATAGGTAATGCGCTTGGTTATAATCAAAGTTGCAACCAATGCAATAGCGCTGCTAGGGATGGAATATTAAATGTTTTGCCCAATGACCCTGCTATCAATCTCCAAGGAGACTTATTTAATGATTATTAATTCCCATAAAAATCACTATCCAATCTATATTTTTGCCATCTTGGTAGGTGTTTTTTTGACAAGTTGTTCATTTATTGTTTCTGGGCATTTTCAATTAGATAAGGAATCCCCATTGCCAATATGGTTTAAAAATGACGCAGCAATTTCAAGGGAAAATATATCAGTAAAAATAACAAGCTATGAAGCATACAACTACATGCCGGGAAAGATAAAATTCAAAATATATGACTCTGATGGAAAGAAGTTGGCAGATGCAACAGGAACTTGGGAATGGCATCCTAAATCGTTGAAGAAAATTAAGGAAGGTTCCGCAGGTGTGCCAAACTGGACAATTGTTAAAGTTAAAGGAACATCAGAGGTATACGAACAAAGGGAAAGGAACGATATACTGAAAATTGTTAGTGGTCCTATAGAGTAAGCATTTTCAGTTTTCCGGGCCAATATTATGATGCTGAAACAGGACTCCACTACAACTGGCACAGATATTATGATCCAAGTACGGGGAGATATCTGACTCCTGATCCAATTGGATTGGCAGGGGGTATTAATCTTTACTCTTATGCGAACCAGAATCCGATTAACCTAACTGATCCGATGGGGTTGCATGCATGGCCCTATAAGCATAGGCACTCAAAATACCCTGATTTTCAAAAACCTGCTACAACGACTGCAAAAACTCAATCCAGTGGATTTGGTAAAAAAACAACCACGTTCTACCCCCTTTACCAAGAGAGTAATAATTTCGAAAAAGCAATAATCGACAGGCATGAGCAATTTCACCAAGAACATGGACTTACTGATGAGATTGGTGCATACAGTGATGAACTTAAATATATAGATGAATTATTGGAAAAGTGGAACCCTCAAGGAGAACTACGTGAATCTATAGAAAGAGAGCGCGAGAATGCTCTAAATCAATTACGAGATAGAGGCGTTGACGTTGATGATTGCCCATAAAACTCAAGTTTTAAAAATTATCGTGGTGCCAAAATGAAATTCAGCAAATTAGATGCGAGATTATCTTTTCAAAAAATCAAAGAATGCTTCAGGTGGATAATATTCCCTAGCTTATTATTGATCATATTTTTCATTTTTTTGAATTCGGTTGCAAATGCAACTCACTCTAGACCTGCACCATTAAGTGCAATGATGCCATACGCAGACTTTGTATTTGTTGGAGAGGCTTTGGAAACAAGTAGAACTCTTTTCGGCTACCATACATCAAAAATAAAGGTGATCACAGTTGTAAAAGGAGCTCCTTCAACTACCATGGTTGTTAAATATGGGGAGACATGGCTTCAATCTCAAGAAAATGTACCAATATTGAAAAATGGTACTAAGTACTTTTTCTTTGTACGCAAGAAGGATGATAAACTTTGGTTGATGGGGCCTGGCCCCAAATACTTTCCCATTGAAGAAAACGGTGAAGTGCTTTGTGGAGATGAAAAGATACAGTTAAATAATTGCGTTGAAAGAGGCCGAAAAATAGCAGCAAGTGATTCAAATGACAAAAAATAATTAAACATATACCAATCCCTACAAGGTCCTTCCCCAAAGGGCTTGTTTTTGCTCTTTGAAATAACTTTAGTTTTCCGGGCCAATACTACGACACTGAAACAGGACTCCACTACAACTGGCACAGATATTATGATCCGAGTACTGGCAAATACTTAACTGCTGACCCAATTGGGTTGGCTGGGGGGATTAATCTTTATCAATATGCAGGGGCGAATCCCATCAATTTTATCGACCCGATGGGGCTTGCGAT
>CAMYJP010000217.1 GCA_947258675.1 uncultured Desulfobulbaceae bacterium
TCAGATGCGGGCTGTCGGCGAAGTCATGAGCATAGGGAAAAACTACAAGGAGGCCTTTCAGAAGGCAATTCGATCACTTGAAAACAGCCGCTACGGACTTGGATTTGTTAAGGACTTTCATGAAAAATCCCTGGAAGATCTAATGGAGATGCTTAACGAGCCTTCCAGCGAGCGTCAGTTTATCATGTATGAAGCGCTTCGCAAAGGGGCTGATATAGATGCACTGCATAAAAAGACCCATATAAAGGCGTGGTTCATCGAGCAGATGAAGGAACTGGTGGAACTGGAAGAAAAACTTTTGGAACATAAAGGCAAACTGCTGCCGGATGAACTTCTGGTCCAGGCGAAAAAGGACGGCTTTGCGGATAAATACCTTTCTCAGATTCTTAATGTTCCGGAGGCAGATATCCGGAATAAACGGACCTCACTGGGGGTCGTAGAAGGATGGGAGCCGGTACCTGTAAGCGGTGTAGAAAATGCGGCTTACTATTTTTCAACATATAATGCTCCTGACCAGGTTGATGTTAGTCCGAACCGCAAGATCATGGTGCTTGGCGGCGGGCCCAACCGTATCGGGCAGGGTATCGAGTTTGATTACTGCTGCGTTCATGCAGCCTTTGCGCTGCGTGATGAGGGGTTTGAGACCGTGATGGTGAACTGTAACCCTGAGACTGTCTCAACCGACTATGATACGTCTGATAAACTTTATTTTGAACCTCTTACCGTTGAAGACGTTCTGGCCATTTATGAGAAAGAAAAGCCAGAAGGCGTTGTTGTCCAGTTCGGGGGACAGACCCCGTTGAACATTGCTGCAGAACTTGAAGCTGCCGGAGTTAAGATTCTCGGCACAAGCCCCAAGACTATTGACCTTGCGGAAGACCGGGACCGTTTCCGTCAGATCATGAAAGACCTGGGGATCCCCCAGCCCAAATCCGGTATGGCAAGCAATGTTAATGAAGCATGTGCAATTGCCGGGGAAATCGGTTATCCCCTTATCGTCCGTCCTTCATTCGTTCTCGGCGGGCGAGGCATGGAAGTTGTTTATGATGAAGAAATGCTGCGTGAATATGTTTCCGCGGCAGTGGATATATCGCCTGAACGACCTATCCTGATTGAACAGTTTCTGGAAAACGCGATAGAGGCAGAGGCGGACGCCATTGCCGACGGTACCGATGCCTTTGTACCCGCGGTTATGGAGCATATTGAGCTTGCCGGCGTTCATTCTGGTGATTCGGCTTGCGTCATTCCTCCTGTCAGTATCCCTCAGAAACATATTGAAACTATTGAAGAGTATACGAAGAAAATAGCAGTGGAATTTAATGTAGTGGGATTGATGAATATTCAGTATGCTATTGCAGATGATGTTGTATATATACTTGAGGCAAATCCCCGGGCAAGCCGTACAGTACCTCTGGTAAGCAAGGTGTGCAACATTGCCATGGCCCGTCTTGCCACACAGATACTGCTGGGCAAAAAATTAAGTGACCTGAAGCTCAGACGCAGGCCGATTCCTCATTTCGGTGTTAAGGAAGCGGTTTTTCCATTTAACATGTTTCCGGAGGTCGACCCCTTACTCGGTCCTGAAATGCGTTCAACAGGAGAGGTGCTCGGCATGGCCGCCAATCCAGGCCGCGCTTTTTATAAAGCCCAGGAGGCTACCAAGGTTAAACTGCCTCTGGAAGGCTCTGTCCTGATTTCAGTTTCCAGACGGGACAGGGCCGGTGTAATAGAAGCTGCACAACGCTTTGCCAAGGCCGGATTTACTATCAAGGCCACGGATGGCACTTGTCAATTTCTTTTCGATAACGGTATTAAGGCTGAACCGGTTCTAAAACGGCATGAAGGACGTCCAAACTTGATAGACGCAATCCAGAACGGAGAAATACATCTCGTAATCAACACCCCCATAGGCAAGCGAAGCGCCATTGATGATTCCTATATCCGGAAGGCAGCTATCAAACACGGTCTGCCCTATATAACATCAACCGCGGCAGCAATTGCTGCTGCCAAAGGGATCACGGCAATCCGTGAGAAAAGGAGCGAGGTCAGAAGTCTTCAGGAATATCACGCTGATATTGGTTAATAGTCCAACATAACAGAACACCAAATGAAACTGATAAGAAATTGCTTTTTCATCCTGACGCATGCCCTTAGTTTTATTGATGGAAGATTTGTAAACGGACTTTCAAATAAGAGATAAAACTTTAAGCCTACCTTCCGTGAACCTTCCGTGCATGCCCCGCAAAGCCTTTATTCATACGGCCTGGGAAGGGTTCGATTCCCACACGCTCTTATCCCATTAACTAATTGTAATATAATCTTATTTCCTCAACTCTCAAGTATTCACCTTGCTGTCAGCAATGAAATAATTATTATTTCAATAAATCCCCAAACTGGATGTGCATTACAATTGACAAAGTGGTTTTTCATTTGCTACTGCTCTGCTATAAAGTAATGCATGGATATTGATGATGCTGTGAAAATAATAAACGAACTGCTGATAGAGAAACGACCTGATAGATTCAATAGTACATGGATACAAAAACATTCTCCTCATGTTTATCGTTTTATTCGTCAAAACGTGCGATCAGAGACCGGTGGAATTGATTGGGACAGAGTTACTCGTGCCTTAGATCGTAGATTTCAAAGAAAATGGATGACATCCTCTCGAAACAGAAAAATATCATACAGAAAGAAAGCCGAAGTTGGAATTATTCTTCAAAGATATCACACTAAACTCTATACTTTTATTGCCCCGGCGAATAAGAACGATGAGCATATGCGGGATATTATCAGTATTGCATTGGTAAGAATTGCTCAAAAAGGAAACGTAATAGCTAAAGAGGAAGTCATTAGGCTGGTCCGGTTTACTATCGATGATTGGATTGAACGTCATCCTGTGTTATCTTCCTGGGAGGGATATGAGTCTTTAATTCCAAAACGTATTGAGGGCTGTATACGCTGCTACCGCTATTCAGGAACGTTTATTGGCTATATGTTCAAGACACTTCAATATGCCGGAAGAGGTTTAATACCTACATATACAATGACTGAATATTTAAAGTAAGCTGACTACTGCATAAAAATATACTTTTCGGTTTATAATATAAGCTAATTGCAGAGACTGTGTCTGCATTGCTAATAATTAATAAACTTTATGTTCATTTTGCTGGTTTGTAAATACGAGCAAATGCATACTTTGGCTATGCAAAATAATAACTTAAATAAACCTGATTCTGTTTTACTCGCTAACTGTCTTCCCGATGGGCTAGTGGTTAACCGCAAGTGGCTTAAAATCAAGGGATTTGAGCGCACGGTAGTGGATTACTTTGTCAGGGCCGGCAAGTTGGAGCGTGTAGGACATGGCGTTTACCGCCGCCCCGGTCCACCCTTGAAGTGGGAGCATCTGGTCTACTCGCTTCAGGAATTGGGCAGTCCGGTGCATGTGGGCGGGCGTTCGGCGCTTGACCTGCAGGGAATGGCACATTATCTGCCACTGGGCGGTATACAGACTGTTGAGCTTTATGGAGTTAACAAACTGCCTGGTTGGCTGAACGAATTTCAGATGTCTGTCAAACTTGTTGCCCGGGGAATGGGGGGTATAGATAAACGTCCATCTGATGCTTTAACGACACGCTCCTTTGGCCACTGGGACTGGCTGTTGCGTTTTTCTACTGTGGAACTTGCCTTATTTGAAGTACTGGGGAAAATCCAGGATGAGTCCGGATTTTCACTGGCAGATAAATATTTTGAGAGTGCTGCTACTTTGCGTCCCAAACTGTTGAGTAGTCTTTTGCAGGCGTGCAGGCAGATCAAAACCAAACGCCTGTTTTTATGGTTCTCAGACAGACATAGCCATGCGTGGCGAAATAAATTGAACACAGACAATGTAGACCTTGGAAGCGGCAAACGGATGATCGTAAAAGGCGGTGCACTGGATAAGACTTATTCCATAACCGTCCCACGTTCAATGACAGGAGGCCGGGATGCTGACAATATATTCTGATCAGGCCCATTTACTGATATCAGTATTACCACAGGTGGCAAAAGAACCGTGTTTTGCGCTAAAGGGCGGAACGGCGATTAATCTGTTTGTACGAAACATGCCGCGTCTGTCAGTAGATATTGATCTCTCATATCTTCCTGTGGAAGATCGTGATAGCAGCCTGAAAAATATTGATACAGCGCTTAATAATATTGAATCGAATATCCTCAAGGCCATACCGGGAAGCATTATTAATAGAAGTAATCTAACTGGAACAGGTTATTGCATCAGATTAATCATTTCCCGGCGCGATGTCATGATAAAGGTGGAAGTGTCACCAGTATTACGCGGCAGTGTTCATCCAGTGCAGGAAAAAGAATTGTCCGCAAATGCAGAAAAAGAATTTGGCTATGCAAAGATGCAGCTATTGAGTTTTGAAGACCTGTATGCTGGAAAGCTATGCGCTGCACTGGACAGACA
>CAMYJP010000218.1 GCA_947258675.1 uncultured Desulfobulbaceae bacterium
GGCTTCATCTAAATATCCTTTCCAGTTGGCACCGGCGCCACCACTCTGATCGCCGATATACAGGTTATCAGTGGGGGAAGCCAAAGCTGATACCGTGTTATTTGTCGTTACATCGACTCCATCAACATAGATTGTTGCTGTTGTTCCATTGATGACTCCTACAAGATGATGCCAATTGGTATCAGCCACCAGAGTACCTTGTGCGGTATCACTGCCACTCCCTGAAACATGAATCCAGTTCAATGAAGGCTCATAGGTGAATTCATACCCACCAGGACCATCCCAGACGACCTTATTAGAAATCATTCGTAAGATAAGAGGTGCGCCGGCATCTGTCAGCCTGGTCCAGGCACTCATAGTTATTTCCGAGGTAATATCTAAACTAGGATCATTTCCGGCATTAATGTAATCATCCACCCCGTCAAACTGTTGGCCACTATCGATTTGTCCTGTTTGTCCGGTATCTGAAACAAAATCATCACCATCATTGCCATTTCCTGTAGAATCTTGATAGAGGTTAACGATTCCAGTTCCTGCCTGTTCTTCATCCAGATGCCACACGCCTTTGAAGTTATTATTTCCATTTTCATCCCAGGTTCCGGCTATATTCTGCTGATTTGCAGCACTACTATTACCGTAATACATAAAGATTGTTGTATCAGCAGAGCTGGAAAGTATTGGAACTTCTACCCAAGCCCAGAGTTCTCCAGTTGAATCAACAAAGGTCTCAATCTCATGATCCAACTTGGTGATGCCGTCTGACAGGGTAAAAAGAATATCATCACCAGTGGGCTGTGCATTGGTTGTTGCGCTGGCGGCAAGCTCTGCGTCGCTTGTAAGGTTAACTAATACCGGGAAATAGTATTGATCCGTATTCGGGGTCATTAAAGGATCAAAGGTAATTTCCTTGCGGTAATCCCAGGCGCTGTTGTACCAGTCAATATCGTAGGTAAGAGTAGCATCGGCAGTATCGTTGTTGACCAACGTATTGCTGACTGCTGCTGCCGTTATGGCTCCTTGCAGGGTGTTGCCTTCCGTTACGCTGTCAATGACATCATAAGTGACAAGATATTGGGTTGCACTTGTTGTCACATTAACACTCAGACCATTGAAATTTGCCGTAGCACCACCGAAAGACGCTGTACTTATCAATGCGTCTGTAGGATCCCACTCGTTGGCAACAGTGCCATTGTCCTGCCAAATTTTGACACCATTTGCAGCAACATCACTGAAGTCCATACCGGAAAAGGTTACGGTTACATCTGTCAGAGTATCGATGCCAATATCAGTGCTAAGTGTAAAAGAACTGACCGCACTGTTTGTCTGATTTTTACCGATAGTTTTATTTGCCGGAGCAGTGCCGTCACCGATGGTCGTGGTGGCGAGCACACTTTGCCACTCGTCTTGTGTTTTAAGGCTTATGGCTATTTTTGATTCGACAATTCCTTTAGTATATTCAAGTTCCCAATCACCGCCTAATTCTAAGTTACCCGTTGGATCATCACTTGCTGCCACATCTGTGTCGGTAAGCATAGAAAGGTTATTGATCAATAAACGGCCATCTTCTCCTGCGGCAAGGTCACAGCCATAAAAAAGAAGATCAGCCTGGCTGGATAGCGCATTTTTCCAGCCCTCGATTTCATTGGCATAGTCATCAATATTATCCAGGGTGAGCAGGGTGCTGCCCAACTGGATAGTGCCATCAGTGCCATGGGAAATAAAATGGACCCCGGCAATATCACTATGGGTGCTTAACGTTTCACTGATCTGGGAGATACCGTCCCGGTTGCTGTCCAGAACAATGACATCGATGGGTGCTTTATCCTTTCCATTACTGGTCAGATCATCAAGCAGCTTCTGATAATCAGATACATGGGCATCGATAAATATGATTTCACTTCCCAGGTTCTCTGCTTCTGCAGCCTGATGAGACTCAACTACATGAGAAAACGAATCAGCGCCCATGGCAGGGAGGCTCATCTGGTTGTCCTGCCACTCAGGACCACTATCAATTGGCACGGGTTGTAGATCTGCAGAAAACAGCAACCGAGGTTCCAGTTGCTCAAGGAGGAAATGGCTTTTCGAATATCTTTTTGTCATGAGAAATCTTGGAGAATATATGATCCTATTTCTGTTTCAGCAGGCTGATTTTCTCCAATTATCATTTCGAAAAGGCAAAAAACATGAATAAATATATACAAATAAAACCCAACAGAGACCTTTGGGAGGTACTTATTCGCACGTAACACATCTTTATCGGTTCAAAGCATAAAAATATTAAGATTTTTCTATAAAAACGTATCAATTTTTCACCAATTGTTCAGTCGGAAATAAAATGTAGCTGATTCTATAAAATGAGCTAATAAAAGATTTCCAACTGACCGATACACACTCCAACTTGCTGATAAACAAACTATATAATGGTCGCAAATCAACAGATCATAAGATGTTGCTCCTCCCTTTAGTGGATTGAAATAGTTGGACCGAGAGCAGCACAGACTGCTTGATAACATACTGGTATCCTTCAGAAATAAGGAAATGACATAATAATGCTGAGAATAATTTTTGCGGTGTGCTTGCTTTTACTCTCCCCTGCTACCGGGATTGGAAATGACGAGTATAACACGCTCCTTGCTCTGGCCCAAAAAGGAGATCCTGCGGCTCAATATCGAGTCGGCAAGTCGTTATACGAGGGAAAGGGTGTGGAGCGTAACATACAGTCAAGTTTTGAGTGGTATAAAAAATCTGCTGAACAGGGATATGTGAAAGCTCAGTCCGGTCTGGGATGGAGATATGCCAGCGGCATCGGTACCAAAAAGGATTATAAAAAGGCCTTCTTCTGGTATGAAAAAGCGGCTCAACAAGGCTATGCCAAGGCCCAACGCCCTCTAGGTGTCCTGTACGAAATGGGAAATGGCACAACAAAAGATCCTGTCAAGGCTGCCTACTGGTATAAAAAGGCTGCTGATCAAGGATTGGCGCGAGCACAGGTAAACCTTGGGAATCTCTACGAATCTGGAGAAGGAGTCGAAAAGGACTTTAAACAAGCTACGGAATGGTACCGCAGATCAACGAGAGACGGATATGCCCGCGGCCAAACTCACTTGGGTAGAATGTATGAATTGGGTCTGGGTGTTGATAAAGACCTCGATCGAGCGGCTTTCTGGTATAGACGGGCTGCTACCCAGGGGTATGAAAAAGCCCAACTACGTCTGCAAAGGCTTCAATTAAAAACAAATCAGGATAAAAAGCGGCAGAAAAACATCACTTCCTCAAGCAATACTGCCGGGAGCATGAAAGAGCGGGCTGTAGATTTACCCAAAGCTGTTGAACCGAAAAAAAAGGTTACGATTGCCCAGCAAAAAAAACACTCTGTAACATCTGATAGTAAATTACCATTTGTAAAAACAGAAAAAATCGAACAACCAAAGGAAAACAGGCAACTTCCTGTCCAAACCAATGAGCAGGCCGAAACACTACCTCCATCTTTAAGGCTAGACCTCCTTGAACTGGTGGATCTGGTAAGGACGAAAAACGAGCAGATTCTAATGCAAGAAGCGGAATGGGCAATTAAACAAATCGAGGTGGAGAAGGCTCGTGCTGTTTTTGAGCCTGATCTGGTCCTTGGTTTTCTCCATGAAGACAATAGACAGCTCAACAATGCCGAAGAATCTGTAAGCAGACAATTTGAGAATGTATTTGAAGAGAAGAATTCCGATTACAACCTCAGTATTGAGGGAATTGTTCCCACAGGAGCGAAGGTTAATCTCGGATACACCATGCAACGGCTTTCCAATACGCTAACAAAATCACTTACCAATCAAGACAAAGAATACCAAACTTTTTGGGGTGTCAATCTCACCCAACCCCTGTTAAAAAATGCAGGGAAAAAAGCCAGCATGGCGGCCATTAAAACTGCTGAAGCCAATACTTTAGTGAGCTTTCACGAATATCGAAAAAAAATGACAACCATTGTGGCAAAAGCAGTAACCACCTTCTGGGAGCTTTATTTGGCCCAGGAAACATTTACAATGCGCAAAGATTCTGTGAAGGTTGCCAGACAGATACTCAATGATAATCAAGAACGGTTTCGAACTGGCAAAATGGCAGAAATCGAAGTCATGGAAGCAGAGGCTGGGGTTGCCTATCGCAGATCCCTGCAGAGTGATGCACTGCAAAAACTCAATGCAGGTATTAACAGATTGCGATCCATGTTTTCTTCCTCTGCTGCAAACAACAGGGGAAGAATTGAAGTTGTAAATGATCAGCCGAAAAAAAAGCTTGCCCCTGATTATCAGACCACACTCAAAAACGCCTATGCACTGCGGCCGGAATACCTGGCCAACCGGAAAAAAATTGAAGCGGCAGATGTTCAGCTGGCTTACGCAAAGAACCAGAAATGGCCACAGCTGGACCTGAAAGCGAGCTACGGCCTTAATGGTCTTGATTTTACCGCCCCTCCTCGGTGGTCGAGGGGAGGCAAGCGATCTTAAAAAAGCAAAGCAGAAGAAAAAACAGAATCTCCTAGAACTCAAGTCTGTGGAGATTGAACTGGCCAATGAGGTGGACACAGTTGTTCGGAATGTAATTTCAGCCTATGAGCAGGTAAAGTATTCCGCCAAAATGGTCGACATAAACAAAAAATTGCTGGAAGTTGAAATGTCAAAACTTGAAGCTGGAAAAAGCAACTCCAGAGATCTCTTTGAAAAGGAAGACCAATTCAGAAAGGCCCAGGAGACCGAATTGAAAAGTATAGTGAACTATCAAAAAAATATCCTGGAACTTCAGGTGGCAGAAGGTACTCTACTTGCAAGTTTTGGCATCGAAATTATGAAGGATATTCAGTGATAAAGAATATTTTGCAAATAACCCCCTTGGCTGTGCGAAGAAAACAGATCGTCTGGGTTTGTTTCTTCACGCTGTTGTTTCTTTTATCAATAAATGGAATTACCGAACCTTACCGCAATGCAATGTTAAGCCTGTCAGTATATGGGAATATCTCTCAAATCTTCGTCAAGGAGGGGGATAAAATCCCTAAGGGTGCAACCATCCTGGAATTAGATAACAGTTTAGAAGTACTTGAAGAAAAACGGAGTAAGCTGATATTGGACAGCAAGGCAGAGGTGAATTCCGCTGCAGCGCAAATAAGGACTTTGGATTCACACCTTACAGCAACAAAAGATCTTTATAAAAGTACAGGGTCAATCAGCAAAGAGGAACTTGAAAAACAGGAGCTTGAATATACTCGTGCTGTTGCCGAACATGAACGCCTTAAGAACTCTGAGAAACGTGAGCGGATAGAGCATCAGATTGCTATTGAGATTTTGCGCAAAAGAATTCTGCAAGCACCTTTTAAAGGATATATTTCAGAGGTTTTCATTGAAATCGGCGAACACGGTAAACCGGATGAACCCCTCGTGCAATTGGTTGATACCAGCCGATGTTTCTTTATCAGCAACATAGAGGAACAAACCGGGCGAACCCTGAGTCTGGGGCAAACAGTCGAACTGCAATTACAAGCCGGTTCAGAATCCGTAACCAAAAAAGGAACTATCACCTTTATCAGTCCAGTAGTCGACCCTGCCAGTGGGCTGAGAAAAGTAAAGACACTGTTTGACAACCATGATGGAAAAATTGTACCCGGTGTGGCTGGTGTTATGGTTCTTGACCAAAAAGAACAGACGCACACTTTGCAGCAAAAATCGGTGAGCACAGCCCACCCTGCTGCCATTAACAATTAACAATTTGCAGTTAATTATTGGTAATTATTTCTATTACCTAGAGATCACAGGAACGTATCAAGACCCTTTTAATTATCAAGTATCAATTGTTAATAAATGACTTGCAAGGACGGATAAAAATATTTCTTTTTACTTATGGGGAAAGGCCGGCTGCCAGCAAGCAGAGCCTGCAATAAATCCCAGTGTTTTCCCTAACATCCCACTGAATCACCAATACTTAACTGATAATAATACTATGGACCAGGTTATCGAAAACCTGAAGCAGCTCCGTAATTTCAACCATCATCCAGGCAAATTCTGGCCTACCTTTCTGGAATGCGCAACAATTTTAGCAGAGGCAGAAACTGGCATACTTCTTAGCCGCAAGAAAGAGGCAGATGAATGGAAAAACCTACATGTCTGGCCGGCTGAGAACAAAACCAAACTGCAGTCTCAAGACCTGCTTGCCCTCATAGAACAGGTGGCAGAAGATGCTGCTGCAAAAGGGCATGCATGGGAAAGTACGGCTGCGATTAAAGATGAAAAAACCAAGAATCTTGTCCTAGGGGTCCGGCTTGAACACAACGGTCCTGATCGTATAAACGTTGCTGTTTTTCTGTTGAGAGATAGTAGTGCAGACAAGGCAGTCGACCGTCTACGCCTGATAACAGACACCCCGGCGGTTTACCAGCGCATCCGTGATGCTCAGCAAGTAATTACAGATACGAAACAGTTTGCCGAGGCCATGGACCTTCTCGTCCTGCTTAATGAAGAAAAAAAGTATATGGCAGCTGCCATGACCTTTGTAAACGAAATTGCTTCCCGTTATAAGTGTTCCAGGGCCAGTCTCGGTTGGCTACAGGGGGATTATATTCGTCTTCAGGCTATCAGCCACATGGAGCGCTTCGAAAAAAA
>CAMYJP010000219.1 GCA_947258675.1 uncultured Desulfobulbaceae bacterium
GGAGTGTCCACTTAAACTATACCATTTCACATATACTTGACTTAACGGTTCTCCAACTAATCATAGATGAGCCTAACTTGCAGATATCTCTTATAGTATCTGTACAAAATTTGACCTCTAAAAACTACATGTATTGTAAACATCTCCGCAGAATTGACTGACCTTAAAAACATGTGATATCAGATTATGATATCCGTATTACCAGAACTGTGATTCCATCTACGTATCTGTATTTTACTGATTTAGCATATAGTCTTTATTCTCTCAACCAAAAATCAAGTCACAATATGTTATGCCCATCTAATTTTTCTGACTGATAACTATCTGAAAAATTCCTTATATTAATGTGAAAGAAGCGATTGGATAAGGTCAAAGGAAATGCTGTATCACAAAGTAAAAAATACTAAAAGCTTTTGGAATTA
The DNA here is from genome assembly GCA_947258675.1 of uncultured Desulfobulbaceae bacterium. The sequence goes on from CAMYJP010000219.1 coordinate 423, forward strand.
TCACTTAAGTTTTGTTTTATTGATTCTACTTTTGACGAATTGCACAAGAGGCATATTGGTCGAAGAGGCGTCAGAGTACAGGGATGAATTAACCTTTGTGGAACTGATGTATCCTGACTACACAAACAGCAAGCATGTTCACAATAGCTACTTTATGCCCATGGGCAATGCAACTCATGCCTTGCATGATTTAGAGGGGACTCTGACAGTTTCACAAGTTGAAATGAATATAAAATCATTAAAATATGAAGGTGATTGGTTTCAATCTTATTTCTTTCACTACTTTCCTGGATTCTCTGTTAGTTTTTTTTCTTATAAAGATTACTTGATTCCTGTGATCCAGGGGTTGTTCGAAGCCGAGGGCCCGCATAAGGCCTGGGATATTATCCTTTCACCTGGCAGGGTTTGGTCAGAACCTGGAGACAATGGCATGTCGCGAGCTTCTTTTCCGTTTGTCATAACCCCACGAAGGGTTATGGGAGCCTTTAATGGTATAGCTACCTTTCTTTACGACAATAAACATGTTTCCGCTTTTCGGTTTCAAATTGTTCAGCAAAGTGGAGATCACGACCAGTTCTATCCATACGGTCAGATTCCACTTCAGTATGTTCCCAGCCTCATAGAAAACCTTGATGAATTGAAAATTCAATTTGCTGAAAGACTGAACCGACAAACTCCCATCCACCCTTGGGCCGAACTGGAAAAAATATACGGTTCGCAGGTCTTGAAGAGATTTTCAGGTGGATTAGCAAAGCAACAAATAAGCGCTACCGGAATAATCATGGATGGTGCAATTTATCTTCAACCCTGCATGACTCCCTTCGGTCAGTTCCCATACCCCCGAGAAATGCGACACAATGTCAAATCGGTAAGCAAATCCATGGGGGCGGCGTTAACAATGCTGGCCTTAGCTCAGAAGTATGGCGATGAATTGTTCGATCTTAAAATTGCAAATTATGTAAAAGTAACTGCTGAACACAATGGGTGGGATGAAGTAACCTTTGGGGATGCTCTAAACATGGCTACGGGAATAGGCGATGAAGCGCCCTACCGAAAACCCCTGGCAACATTTGCTGACGAGAACAAACCAAAAATGCATAAATTCCTTGCCAATGAACCAAATACAGCACAGCAGTGGCTTGACTTTAGTTTTTCCTACGGTAATTATCCCTGGGGGCCGGGAGAGATTCTTAGATATAACTCAATCAACACCTTTGTGTTGGGAGCTGTGATGGACAGTTTCCTTAAAAGCAAAGAGGGACTAAATGTCAATCTTTGGGAAACGGTGACTAACGATGTATTGAAGCCAATAGGTATTCATCAACTGCCATTGATGCATACGCGCGAAAATGATGGAAGCGTCGGGTTACCCCATTTTGCTTTCGGCCTTTACCCAAACGTGGATGACACCGCCAAAATTGCCACGCTTTTGCAAAATGGAGGACAACATGACGGAGCACAACTGTTAAGCAAGATGAAATTGTCTGAAGCCCTTTGTCGAAAAGGTATTGTTGGTCTGCCCTCCAAATACAGCAACAGATATGGTGATATAGGTTACCACTTGTCATTCTGGTCTCAGCAGATAAAAACCGAAGCTGGGAGGTATTTTCAAATACCTATCATGTCAGGGGCGGGCGGGAACAGAGTTGTTTTAGCACCAAATGGCATTTCAAGCTTTATTTTTACAGGGGCGGGAGAAAAGAACTTTCTTTCGTTTGTACAGGCAACTGCTACCATTAAATCAATACCATACGAAGGGATGACAAAACCAATCAAATTGAAGTGAGAGCCATATTACGGGTTATTAAATACCATTTTTCTCATAGTTTACCTTGGCCTTGTGAAACCTTTTTATGGTTTCTTGATTACACCTTATATTGTGGTATTGAAATTCGGTGAGAAATCTTTGATATCTCCAACGTATATGCAAAATATTAGATCCTTAAAAATTGCAGATACTGTAAACTTCTATGCAGAATTGACCGCCCCTCAAAAGTTGTGATATCAGATTACGCTATCTGGATTTTTACTGTATTTTACAATTCTTTTATACCTATAACTTATCAAAATCATACATTATTTTGCTCAAATCACAGGGACGAATTGAGTTCCGACCATTTTGCCGGTGGTGATTTAAGCCACCGTCTAGCCATACCGGACCCTGAAGAATTAGCAAGTTTGGCCGACGCATTGAACCAAATGGCCGCCCAGCTAGATTATCGAATAAAAACCGTCATCAGCCAGCGTAATGAACTTGAAACCGTTCTTTCCAGTATGCTGGAAGGGGTTATCGCCGTAAATAATGAAGAGCGGATCATCAGTATGATTACAGCCTCAGCCGGATTTTTCGATTGTGACCCCGGATGTTTTTAAGTCCGCCACACAGATATGCCGTGTAAAAGCCGCAGAGAAGAAAATATACATCAATCCTGACTTTGACTCACGTACCAACCTTTCCTGCCGGTTTGACTGGCATGCCGGCATAAAGGTCAGTAACGCCGAGGTTGCGGGTCCAAACCAGGGCGATCTGGATACTTTTCCGCGACCGCAATGACACTCGGATTATCCAGTGCCGTCAATCGCCCACGGTCGTGGACCAGGGTATCTCCCACACACGCTGTCAAGGCCCCTTTGACCACGGGAGGCAAGTGCCACTCATGGGGCTTTGGTTATTCATCTATCCAGAGCACGGATGCGTTGGCACCGCGTTGCTGAACAGCGGCCTGAATCCAGGAGATGGCCGCTTCATCGACGAGATTGTCTCCTCCGCAAAGCCCGTCCATATGAGCAAGCAACACAACTTCTTGCCCTACCTCAATTTTGGCACAATGATCCAGCAAGTCATTGACAGCGACGATAGCCCCTTTAGGTATTCCTATTGCATTGGTCATTCTTGATAATACCCCCTGTAATATGTTGGTAATATGTTTTTGTGACTTTAGGGTTGACAATGAAATCGTCATAGCATAAATGGGTTAAACATTAAAACATTTAAATTTTAAAGTTTTAATCTGTACTCTTTTTAAATTTGACACCCAGAAGAAGCACCAAAAAGCAATTACTTCGAGGAATTATTTTTAATGGATCGAGTACCTGCAAATACAGAAAAAGGACTTACAGAGGAGCATAATTTATTTTTCCCCGTTCAGCCTGAAAGGGTCTCCCAATTAATAGAAAGCCAATTAAAAGAGGCTATTATCAAGCATCACTATCGAGCGGGGGACAAACTTCCTCCTGAAAGAGAACTGGCGCAGATGTTCGGCGCCAGTCGTTCCAGCATTCGCGAAGCCATTCGTTCTCTTGAGCGATCAGGATTTGTCGTTGTAAAAAAAGGAGTCCAAGGCGGCGCCTTCGTCATCCAAAAAGGTGATTCAACGTCGATGGTCAATCACGTAAGGGACGTGTTGCGTCTAAGAGAAGTCAGCCTCGAGGAGGTATTGCAGGCGCGGCTTATCATTGAGCCTGAAGTCGCTGCTGAAGCTGCTTTAAAGGCAACACCGCAGGATATCGAACTTCTGGAGGAAATAACGCGGGATCAATTAAAAGGATTTGATTCTGATAATCCGGTGATGCAATTTGACCGGAACCCGAGATTTCATCGAATCATCGCCGAAATTTCGGGCAATCAGGTATTTATTATCATTATGCAGATATTAATGGAAATACATGCCTTTCGGATGAATCAGTTCAAGATGAACAAAGACGCCATACGGGAAATAACCTGCCAACATGAGGGAATTATCGAATCTTTCAAAAAGAAAGATAAGGACATGGCCTTCGAAAAAATGAAAGAACATGTCCTTGCGGTTCACAATATGCATATGGAGCTTGATGTCGACAAGACATAATACTTTTGATTGCTCTGAGTGTTGCAAGCGGGAGATTTAAGCGGAGTTAGATGCGGTTCAGCCCCGCCGCCGGCCTGAAAAGCGGCCAGTCAAATCGAATAAAAAACTTAATGAGATGCAATTTTATTTCTCTGACAGGATTAACAGGATGGA
>CAMYJP010000220.1 GCA_947258675.1 uncultured Desulfobulbaceae bacterium
ACCTGGGGTTCGCAGATAATGACTCTGCTGACTGTTTCGCTTTCCGTTCTTATTTTTTCTTTTTTCTTTCTTATTTATACAAATGTGATGAAAGCCGGTGTCCAACTTGGTGGCGACTTGCGATTGGTTGTATATTTTGAAGAAGAACCTCTGCCCGAAATGATTACCCGCCACAAGAAAAAAATAACCGACTTCAGTGAAGTGGAAAAAATAATCTATGTTTCTAAGGATGAAGCATACAAACGGCTGTCTCAGCATCTGGGTGAAGATCTTGATGTTCTCGCGAATATCAACCCAATGTTTTTACCACCTTCCCTGGAAGTATATCCTCCAAAAGACCTTAAAAATCTTTCACAGATAAAACTTTTTTCTGAATATCTAACTAAATTGCCGGGCGCTATCAAAGTCCAATATGGCCAAGGCTGGATCAAACGGTTCGACTATTTCACTAAGCTGCTCCGCATAATTGTAATACTCAGTGCCGGTCTTCTTATTCTAACCGCTACATTCATGGTAGCATATACGGTCAGACTTACAGTAGTTGCAAGACGGGAAGAATTGAAAATTCTTAGATTACTTGGTGCAACCAATAACTATATCCTCATGCCTTTTCTGCTAGAAGGTCTTTTTCAAGGCCTTTTTGGCTCATCTTTAGGCCTACTATCTCTTGGTTTTCTATATAAATGGATAAAGGACCGTTTCTATTCGCCAAGTTTTTTCGAGTTTTTTGAGTTCACCTTCTTTTCATCAACAACCATTGGAATTATTCTGCTTGCAAGTATTGCACTTTGTATAGGAGGAAGCGTCACTTCCATGCGGAGATTCCTGAAAGTCTGACATGAAAAATGCACTTAAATCACATTTCTTTTGCTGCAGATTTCATTACTCTGAATCAAAATCTTTTTTTAGTCTGCGGAAAACTCGAATAATGGGAAAATATTACTTAATTATATTCTTTATACCTGTCATTCTATTATATCCTTCTCTTCCTGTTCTCATTTTTTCTGCCCCAGTGGCTATTTGTAAATCGAACTCTTTTCCATCCTTACATATAGCATTTACAGAATCTGTATCCGCCGCCCCCCGGAAAACAAGCATTAAAAAACAGAGACAACGGGTGCTGCGCCTGCGGGAAGGCATTCAAGAACATAAAAGCAAACTAAAAGACTCTAAACAAAAAGAAGAGGGGTTGCTGGCAGAATTGGAAAGGCTGGACAATAAATTACAAGTTCAAAGTTACAAACTCACCACACTCATAGAAAGTTACGCCACACAGGAAAAACGGATCTTAAATGAACAAAATAATCTCGACCAACTGATAGCCAAAAGGGAGGCAATGAAATCCTATATTGAAAAAAGGCTGACCGCCTACTACCAAATGGGCGGTATTGGTTTTATGAATGTGATTTTTTCAAAAAAAAATCTTGGCGACCTTTTAAACTTTCAGGAATATTTCCATTATCTGGTTGAAAATGATAAGGAGGCCATTGCTTCATACCATAATAAAATTGCTGAGCAGGAACTGATCCGAAAAAAACTTGAAAAAGAAAAGGAGTTCCTTCAAAAATTAGTAACTCGCGTTGCAGAAAAAGAAAAAACACTTGCCGATACTAAACAGGAAAAAAAGAATCTGTTACGACGTGTTAAAACAGAAAAAAAGCTGTTTGCCCAGGCAATGACTGAAATTGAAAAGGCTGCTACTGATCTGACCTCTTCTATAGACAAATTACTGAAGACAAACAAGAAGACATCAAAATCCAAAAAATCTGAACAGGAGACTGCGGTTGTTCAGAATAAAAAGAAAAAGTCTTCCCATACATCAGGTTTTATTTCTCAAAAAGGTGAATTAGAATTACCGGTTCCAGGAGTAATCCTAACGGATCTGAAAAAAAATCAGAAAGAATTGCTAAGAGCGGCTGGTTTTTCAATGGGAATCGATATTCTACCCCAAAAAAATACTAACATAACGGCCATATATGGAGGCAGGATAGTAAATTCCGGGTATTTACGCGGCTATGGGAATATGTTGATCATTGATCATGGCCAGCAATATTATAGTATCATCTCAAGGGCTGCACAGCTTCTGAAAGAAGAAGGAACTTCTGTAGCCAAAGGAGAACCCATTGGAATTACGGGAGATAACGAAGAGTTGCTTGGCCAAGGCATACATTTTGAGATACGTCATGGTTCAAGCCCGGAAAATCCAATGGAATGGCTTAATGTTGACAAACTTACATTCCAAGAAAGAAACTAGTTGATGTCCATCCGGAAACGTTTTTTTGCGGATGGGAACTAGTTGAAACTCAATCATATTTTATTACTGCCTATTTTATATTGTCATTAATCAGCAAAATGCTAATAATATAAGGATACATAGAAAAATAATCTTCTCCAGCAGGAGAATCTAATAAAACAATTAGGAAATTCCATGATGAAACAAAAAACGTCCACCAGAATTTACATAGTATTGACAGTCCTTTTTACCTTCCAGCTATTAATTCCCCTTAAATATTCTCATGGTCAACCTGCTGAAATGCAGGAGACTTATAAAAACCTAGAAATTTTCTCTGATGTGTTAAGCATTATCCAAAAAAATTATGTTGAAGAAGTCGAAACCCAGGATGTAATTGAAGGTGCGATCAAAGGAATGCTTACAACCCTGGATCCACACTCATCATTTTTAAAACCGGAACATTTCAAGGAACTTCAGGTCGAAACAAAGGGTAGTTTCAGCGGGATCGGCATAGAAATTACTATTAAAGACAGTATACTTACTGTGGTTTCACCTATTGAGGGTACGCCTGCTTTTAAAAAAGGTCTCAAAGCCGGAGACATGATCATTAAAATAGAAGATGAACCGACTAAAGATATGACTCTTATGGAGGCGGTTAAAAGACTCAGGGGGATTAAAGGAACCGAGGTAACCATTTCGATATTGCGTGAAGGTTGGCAGGAATTGAAAGAGTTTACCATTGTCAGGGATGTTATCCCGTTGCATAGTGTCCGCTCCAAAATTCTTGACCCTGGGTATGGATATATCAGAATTACAAATTTTCAAACCAAAACGACTCAGGATCTCAAAAAAGCACTTAAAAAGCTGACCGAATTGGGGGATCTCAAGGGATTAATTCTTGATCTCAGAAATAACCCTGGCGGCTTGCTGGACCAATCGGTCAAAGTCTGCGATCTGTTTCTTGACCAAGGAGTAATTGTTTCCACTAGAGGGCGACTCAAAGATCAAAACATGGAATTTACTGCTCATACACGAGGAAAAATTTACACCTCTCCCATGATAGTATTGGTAAATGAAGGATCAGCCAGTGCATCGGAAATTGTTGCAGGAGCCTTGCAAGATCACAAAAGAGCTCTCATTTTGGGAGTCCAGACTTTTGGCAAAGGTTCGGTACAAACCATAATTCCTATGAATGATGGGGCAGGTTTAAGGCTCACTACAGCGCGATACTTTACTCCCAATGGCACTTCCATACAGGCTACCGGGATCACACCGGATGTGATTGTCCCTTCCGGCGTAGCAGCGGTTTCTGATGATGAAAAGAAAAGAAAAAAAATGAAATTTCTTAGGGAGAAAGACCTTAAGCACCACCTTGAAAATGGTAATTCAATAAACAAAAAAGATGAGGAAGGTCAGGAGAATATAGAAGAGCAGAATAATGAACAGGAGCAGAGCGACCCCAAAAAATCAGACGAGGAAAAGGACAACGAAAACAAAACCCAGGAACAGCTTGAGAAAGACCGCCAGCTCAATACAGCTCTGCTTATATTGAAAAGCCTGAATGTTTTGACCGATCATAAACAATAGATAAAAACACCCTGACTCGGCTTGAGATAAGTCAAAGTAAAATTTCAATTAATCCTCACATAACGCACTCTGGGGTCATTTTTAAACTACGTGGATTCAAGCTGACTTAACATTCACATTCACCCGAAGCCATATGAGGGCTTAATCCCATTTGCGATTAATTGATTATTTTTTCTCCTTCTTCCTTACAGAAATGACAACGCCATAGGACCTGTCATCCCTATGGTAAATCTCTCCGTCACCTAAAGTAATGACCCTATCTATTTTTTCTGCCATTTTTTCAATACAGAGGAAACGGAATTCCTGACCGGCTTCCATGTTGTTGAGACGTGCCCGCACGTCTTTATACCCCCATCAACAATCCCTTCGATAATCTATGTCGATTCGCACACGTTTTCTCATGACTTTCTCAATCAAATTGTCTTGGCAAGAAACATGAATGTGTAGTTTTGAAGTAATTCTTTACTGTTGGCAATCTTAATAATTTTTATGATTCTGGCTGCTATCCATGGTCAGCGTTCTTTGGATTATGGAAATAAATTAAACCAGGGGAATTTCGGTATTATAACCTCTTATGAGCGTAAATTATCAA
>CAMYJP010000221.1 GCA_947258675.1 uncultured Desulfobulbaceae bacterium
ATTGATTTATTTGCATCACATAAAAATATTGTGGGCTGGAAGTTAGTGTATCTATCTTCAAGATCCAATATCGAATTTAAAATATCGCTTCTAGGACCACCGTCAATTAAAAATGCGGCCTTGGTGTTTTTTTTTGTTGGCAGACTTTGAATGACGGGTTCTAAAGCCGCCTCAATGTAGTCTTGTTTGATGGGAGATTCACCGTATTGATCTTTTATTATCTCCGATCGTAGAATTAAAAGGAATTTAATTGAATCTTCGATTGTTATGGAGTAATTGCCATCCACGGGACGGCTTTTCGGATGTAGTCTATAAAGCAGCATTTTAATATTAAATAGACCCCCGAAGGTTCTTTGTGCTTTTGGCAGCCGTCTTAACTCGAAAGGTACCTCCAAATTCGTAGCGTTATCCTCGAGAATGAACCTCTTACATTTCATGTAACTCCAGGGATTGAGCTCAAGTTTTTCTTTAGATATTGAGCGGGCCTTGAGATCAACTGTTATAGATCTTACTAGCTCTTTAAACCACTTAGAATTATACTCTATAGAAATAAATTTACACTGTTTTCCAAAATCCAGTAATTTAGATAAGAAATATCTTGTTGAATTACCGGCTCCGAATTCTATCAGGAAATCATAATTTTCGTCTTTCAATTTATTTGCGATAAAGGCAACAATATTATCACTTAAATAGGGAACCGGTTGGTTGATATTGAGTATACGAATTTGGGTTTTGTGAATACGTTCCATTTTTGACTTTATTATTTGAAATAACCTTAGAAATTTCCTAAATACGGTTCTGCTTTTTTATGTCTTCGAGGTGCCAGCCATTTTGATAGTTTAGAAAAAAAGACAGCTAATTGACTTCTCATCGGAAAATTGGGGATCCGACTGGCAAGGGGTGCCTGGGATCTTATGTGTGAATCTAGATTTTTAAGTTCTCTATCACTAAAATATTTCGACCCCATGGTATCAAGCAATTCAATAGCATAATCTAGAAATCCATAAATTAAACAAATTGATAACGATCGCAGTAGTTTGCTTTTAGCTCTATTGTCTGCAAGCAACCTTATTGTCTCCTCTATGTGTTGCGGCTGTTTAAAATAAAGGGCGTCAGCAAATACCAATTGCCCTTTGGAATTTCCTACATTTGCGCCAACGGTTTTTTTCCATGAAACGGTTCGTAAATCGATCAGTTCAAATCCGAATTGCCGAACAAACAAATCAATATCAGAAAAAAAGGGTGCGCTTTTATACAACTCGTTAAAGCAAACTTCGATCTCAAGCCCAAATACAGACTGTTCTAAAATAGAGGGAGCACCCTGCAGAATTTTTAACTCAGATCCTTGGGTGTCCAACTTAACAAAGTCAACATCGGAAATATTCTCTTCGTTTAAAAATTCATCCAAAGCGCGGCACTTCAAAGTGGTTTCTTCAACGACATCAAAGCGGTTCGGCTTTGGGAATCGATCCAATAGCTCTCGGTTCGGCAAGTAAGATGATGAGTTTTTTTGTTTACGGGTAAGATAAAAAGGAATTTCACCACTTTGCTGATCCAGACCTATGTTAAAATAATTTACCAAACGATTTTGTTGACCACTGAGAGCATCAAATGCTCTGGCATCAGGTTCGAAACCGATTACGTGCAGGTGTCGGCGGTGCGGCACCCATAATGGCATTATCCCACCGCTGGCCCCGACGTCTATTAGCGTCAATGGATGAGATTGATAGAGGTCGTCAAACTTTGAAGGATAAATGTTCATGGAGCACCATTTTAAGCTTTGAGCGGCTTCAGTTAAATTTATTCTGCAGAATTTTGGATTCCAAAATCTTGATCACCAGCATCCAAAATAACTTTCAAATATTTTTGTGAGCGTGCCAATTCCCATGCATTCATAAATTCGGACAGGGGTAATCGTTTTTCGATAAGCGCTTTGGTTTCAAGTTCAGGTAAAAGCGAGATGGCCGCTTCAAAATCTTTTTCACCACTGCCGACCGACCCGACTACCGTCTTGTCAAATGCAACGATACTTTCAAAGGTAAACTTTCTATGGGCATATGGCAACCCTAGTAGCAGAATCGTCGCACCGGCCGGGCTTTTATGCAGTATAGTGTCAAGGGCATCCGGATCTCCCGTAACTTCTACAAGCGCATCGAACTTATCAAGCTGTGCCAGCTCGTCGGAAACCTTGATCCCAGAACTCCTCAAATACTCGAGGCGATGTGAATTGCGATCAAACGCTGTAACGGTGTGCCCTTTCGAAACAAGAACACGAGCGCAAAGTTGCCCTAAAGGGCCGGCGCCCACGACCGCACATCGTTTGACAGAAGAATTCGCTTGCCACGTTCGTTCAAGACGCTTGATTCCCTTGAGAACAACTGCCAAAGGTTCACAAAGACATGCTTTCCGCAAGTCGAAATCCAGGGGAAGCCGATGGACAAAGCGTCCTGGAACAACGACAAATTCGGAATAGCCCCCATTGCGTCCAATAACACCGAGTTCGGTTCGTTTTTGACAACCGATAAAATTCTCTTTGCGGCAGTCGCTGCAACTTCCGCAGCTCTGGATACACTCAACGGCAACAGGATCATCGCGATGCAAGTGATGGATGTTTGGCCCTGCACTCACCACGTACCCGCTGAATTCATGACCTGGAACTATCGGATAATCGGCCAAGCCGTCCTTGTAATAGCTGAGTGTACCGTCAAATATCTCCAGATCTGTTGCGCAGACCCCCTCAAATACAACCCGAATTAAAACATCGCCCGGTTTAACAGCAGGAATTTCAATCTCCTCAAACGAAGCACGCCCCGGCCCATGAATAACAACAGCCCTGCAGGTGCGGTCAAAAAGAATTTTTTCCCTGGCACGCGGACTTTCCATAATGCTGCCATCAAAAAGACCTTTCATCGTTCCAATACTTTTATTGGCTCGAAACAGGAAGTTTTCATGGACCAAGCTTTGAAGATTTTTTGATTTTCCATTTTTTTTTTGGGGGGCCGCTAGGAGATGTCCAAAATCGAATATTAGTCGCGCAGTTTCAATGATCGGCGTTGCCAAGGCATGCTTTAAATTTCTTATACCGATCCATCGCGCGGCGATAGCCTCTCTGTAATATCGACGGCGTATCTGACGCCAGTTTTCTTCGTGAATGTGATACAACGCTGCCTGCGGTTCATATACCACCTTATAGCCGCGTTCCATCCAGTATTTCGCCCATTCTATGTCTTCCAGTCCAAGTAAGCTTTCATCAAAAGGATGTTCCTGCCAGAGGTTTTTGCGAATCACGGAATTGGCATTGTTGGCAAAAAAATGGGGGGGTTTCAAAACCCTGCGTTTCGAGCCAAAAGTGCGCCGCATGTCCTGAATTTCACTAAACTTGGATGACTTTCCCCCCAGTTGTCGCCCATAGACCATGGCAGTCTGTTCGTCGTGCAGTGGATCAATTATTTTGCTGAGCCAATGTTCGTCTGTCGGAAGCGTATGGGCGGAGACAATTGCCAGGTAAATGCCCTCTGCGTTTTGAATTCCGACATTTAAAGAATGGCCAAACGTAAAATCGTGGTTTTCTATCCGCAGCAACTTGTCTGCTTTGGAAGCAGCGATTTGGCACGTCCGATCGAAAGAACCCGAATCGACGACTATTGTTTCAAAGTCCTGAAATGACTGCTCCTCCAAAGCGTCCAACAGAGCAGGCAAAAACTTTTCTTCGTTGTAAGTCCGTACGATCACCGAGACTTTAGGACGATTCATTTACCTCTCCCGCTGATTGTAATCCCTTGAGCAGGTTTTGAACCGTGTTTTCGTGCACGCGTTGCCAGGCTTCAGGACTGCTGTTGGCGTTGTGAGGTGCCAACAGGCAATTGTCCAGCTGGCGCAGCGGACTTCCCGCCGGCAAGGGCTCCTCCTCAAATACGTCAAGGGCGGCACCGGCTATACGATCCTGCTGCAAGGCGCGAATCAGAGCGGATTCATTCACAACAGGCCCCCGCGATGTATTGATCAGATACGCGTTTGGTTTCATCAGATCCAATTGATCTTTACCGATCAAGTGGTATGAAGACGGGTTCAGATCCGGGTTTAGACTAACAAAATCGGCGGCTGATAGCAATTCTGCGAGTGGTACCATTTTGATGCCGCTCTCGGAGAGAAAATCAGCGGGCATCTGGATGACATCGTGGCCCAGAAGATGCATGCCAAAGGCCTTGGCGCGGCGAGCAACCGCTTTGCCGCAGCTGCCAACCCCGACAACGCCCATGGTGCACTCGGACAGACAGGGGCAACTCCATGGTGCTTCGCCACTTCACTGGGCCGCGCATCGGAACAATACCGAACTCTGTGAACGACTGATCGAGCTGCACGGGGCGCTGGACGAATTTTCGCGCGCGATCAAGGACTTCGAC
>CAMYJP010000222.1 GCA_947258675.1 uncultured Desulfobulbaceae bacterium
AGCAGGAGCTAAAGAACCTCCTGAGAAGACAAGCTGAGTAGGATCGGCAGGTATAACAATAATAATCTCACCTATGATAATATCTGCTGGATCGAAAACAGAAAATTTGGAACCTTCTCCACAGACATCAAAAACAGGATTCTCTACTTCGCCCACGACGAGCCCATTGGCTGCAAGACTTATTATGGCTGTGTTCAGATCATCAGTAAATTCGATGTCGGTTGCACTGAAATTTTCATTTGTATTGGTGATGGTGAACCGCAAGGTAACAGAATCTCCGGCCGCTATCGGATCATCTACAAACTCTTTTGTAAAAACAGGGCTATCTATAACAAACAGGATTTCGGATGCAGGATCACCAGTGAGCGATTCTCCGCCAACAGTTCCTGTTACCGAAGATGTTGTATTAGTATACGTTCCAGCCGGTGTAGAAACAGGGACGGTAAGTGGTACTGTAAATGTGCAGGAGGAATCAGGAAGAAGTTCTCCCCCGGTAAATGAAAGTACGCCGGCACTAAATGAAATTGATGATCCTGCTCCGCATGGAGGATCAGGTATTGATGGCAAAACGGCACCAAGTCCTGTTAAAACGGATTCCAGATTGTCGTCAAAAGAAATACTGGTTGCAGTTTCAATCCGGTCAAAATTTGTGATGGTAAATTCGAGATTAACAGTTTCTCCTGGATGTACAGGATCATCCAGGAACGACTTTTGAAGGTGGAGTATACCTGCGGTTACATCCAGTACTGCTCCGGCTTTACCGCTGCTAAATGAAAGGTCTTGACCATCCAGGATCAATTCATTCGTCGTGTTACCGAGCATGCTCATTCCTGTGGCTGTAACATCCACGCTGACTGTACATGTTGCTCCAGCATCAAGGGCATAAAAGCTAGGCGGTGAACCGATAAGAGTGTAAGAAATTAAATCAGTACCGGGCAGGATAGTCAAAATTTCTAATAATAGTGGGTTCGTGCAATCTGTCACAGCATTGGCGGGATCGGAAATAACCATTCCGCCAGGCAGGTTATCAGAGAAAACAAGATCTTCAACATCTGTAGTGTTTAAAGAGTTATCAATAGTAAATGTAAGAGTAGATCTGCCGCCAAGTGGAACTGTAGACGGTGCAAAGCTTTTGCTAAACCCGGGACGGTCTATGTCAACAATTAATTCAGCCGTTGTATTACCACTGTTTCCTGCATTTGAAGTCAGGTCACCAGTAATATTCGTATATAGAGTATCAGAGGCATCAATTGCATCGGCTGTTACATTGACTGAAATAGTGCAGGTGGCTAACGCCCCTAGTGTCCCATCAGTAAACGTGATTGTTGTTCCGCCATCCGGTGCTGCCAGTATTCCTCCACATTCTGAAAATGTCTGAGAAGGAGTAGCAATGGTCATGCCAGATGGAAGAGTGTTGATAAAGGCCAAATCTGATACGGAATCTATCAATTCTGAATTATCAATCGTATATTGAAGTGTAGTTATGCTGCCTGGACCAATAGTTGAGGGGAGGAATTCCATAGAAATAGAGGGGGCAATTGGTCCGCCATATACCAGATTTGGTATTGAACACAGAATTATGAAAGAGAATAAGCGAAATAATCTTCTTTTGATAAGATACCATAATGATTGAAACAACATGATTTATTCTCCCCTCTTACCAGGTGAAGTGATTAAATTATTGCCATCCTTAGATCTTACAAATTCACATACTTAAACTATAGCAAATGATTCAAGTTTACCCAAATTATTTCATTTTATTGAGAGTTAACTGGACGAAACCAAAATTTTAATTATATTATTAGTATATGTAGTGGAAAGTAACATTATTTTTCAATTTCTTTAGTTGTTTTAAGCCACGTCTTACAAAGGAGATGGCCATGAAAAACTGCCCGACACGTCACCACTTTCTCAATCGAATTATCAGGTTGCTCCTCGTCACCCTCACCGGGCTCACCTTGCTGTCAACTCCTGTAATTGCTAAACAGTTAAATGCAGACATCAGTATCAGCGGTAGCGGCATTTATGCTGCAGGTGCCCAGCAAATAACCTTTATGGAGATGCGGGTCGCAGATCCCAACGGGCAGATTATTTTCGATGAGCGTACTGATGGGAGTCCCATTATATGGAATGTTCCCGGAGGAGCTATCAATGGTTTCTATTCATATGAGGTGCGATTAGGCAAGGAGCCTAAAAAGGACAAAAGAGAGAACAGTCAGGGCACCGGCCCCAAAACCAAGGCCATGGTTGAGTCGGGAAGTGTACTGATCGAGAATGGTTCAGTTGTTACCCCCACTGGTGAGGAAACAAGCATGTTGAATACTCTCCTGTCCGTTGGTGGTTATGCATTTACAACTGTCATGGATTTCATTGTGTCACCAGTCGCTGCAGATCAGGTCATACTTGATGATCTCATCGTGGATGGGAGTGAATGTGTTGGGCAGGATTGCGTGAATGGTGAAAACTTCGGGTTTGATACCATTCGCCTCAAAGAAAACAATCTACGTATCCACTTTGACGACACATCTACCTCCGCTTCTTTCCCTAGAAATGACTGGCGTATACAGATAAACGACAGTTCAAATGGAGGTGATTCTTATTTTGGTGTTGAAGACGCTACCGCTGGCCGTATCCCTTTCAGGATAGAAGCAGGGGCACCCAACAATGCCCTTTATGTCGAAAATACCGGAGATGTGGGAATAGGAACGTCACTTCCCGTTCTTGACTTGCATATTACAAGAGGTGATTCCCCATCAATACGTCTTGAGCAAAACGGCACCTCCGGATGGACTCCGCAGAGTTGGGATGTTGCGGGCAATGAAACAAATTTTTTCATCCGAGACGTCACCAACGGTTCCAGACTGCCTTTCAGGATCAGGCCTGGTGCGCCAACGAGCACAATCGACGTCTCCCCTTCCGGTGATATAGGAATAGGAACATCAAGTCCATCAGCGAGGATGCATATCAGGTACACAGTTGTGGACGATGCAAAAATTCTTTTTAAAGTAGAGGGCAACCCAGCGGCTATAAATGCACAGACAGATATTTTCACAGTTGGAAACGATAACAAGGTTGTTGTCTCGGGCAATCTGGAACTCGGCAGCAGCAAAGAATTAAAAAACAATATTGAATCTCTGGGATCAGATGAAGCCCTGCAGACTGTTGCCATGCTGCGCCCTGTTAAATTTCAGTACAAGGCATCGCCTAGTGAAGAGACTATTGGTTTCATTGCTGAGGAAGTGCCTGATCTTGTTGCCACAAACAGCCGCAAGAGCATCAGCACAATGGATGTGGTCGCCGTCCTGACAAAAGTTGTCCAGGAACAGCAGAAAGCTATCGATGAACTGAACAGAACAATTGCCACGCTACAGGCTAAAATTGACAACAGTTCCACAGTTCCTTCCAACCGGTAACTACTGAAAATCTGGTTCGATATGATTGAAGAAGGGAGCATAACATGAAGAAGAGATTGTTGCTGGTTCATGCAGTACTGATATGCATTGTGTCAATATCTGTAATTATGCATACATGCAATCCATTATTTGCCCAGGCCCTTATTATAAATGACGGATCGACTTTCACCATTAATGGTGGAACACTCAACATGAACTGTGAGGAAATACTTATTAAAAGCGGTGGTACGCTGGTACTCCAATCTGGCACCATACTGAATACCGAATCCCCCTCAATAGAAGCGGGAGGGACCTATACGTATATCTCTGGCTCTTTGCAACCATGCCAGATAGGTAATCAGTCATTTTATATCATTCATAACCCAGACGGAACTCCTGCAACAATTATCACACTGCCTAAAACGACGTACTAGATAACAGGGAGCAAGCTTTATGACTTGCTCCCTGTTTTTTCTGCACAGGCGACTGCACAATCGACTTTATTTCTTTAGGGTTTTACCATTAACCTGTCCCCAAGTCATTTTATGCCAATCTGATGGTATGTATTTTTCCCCTCCTTCAAATTCACATGTTATTGTTTTTTGATTAATAAATAACTTGCTGGTAATTGTATATCTGATGTAGTTTCACATGAAATCAGTTAATCCAAACCATTTGTTAGAATACCAAAAGTCTCTGGAGAAAACATGACGACGTATCGAACCAACCAGTTTTCGTTTTTTATTTTACTGTTTTCACTCCTTGTTCTTTATCCATTGGAATGTTTCTCAGGATTGGGGACCGAGAACTCTGCACCTTCTGTGATAAAGTCACAACCTTGTTCTTCAGATGGCAAGGCATGCCTTATCGCTCCGGACGAACCAAAATCACAGCTTTTCAGAGACGTTTGGAAAAAAACAGATAACCCGGGAAGTGATGGGTGGGACACTGAAGTTTTTAATAATGTTGCAGGTAAACAGCTTAAGAAAATTGGCAAGATGCTTACCAATC
>CAMYJP010000223.1 GCA_947258675.1 uncultured Desulfobulbaceae bacterium
AATTTCATCACGAACTTCCGGTGTGCATCTTTCATCAGAATCAAGGCTGAATATCCAGTGATGGTTGCAGGCAGCAACAGCCTGATTTCTAAGATCACCAAATCCTTTGAATGGAATCTGTATAACTTTCGCTCCCATAGAAGTAGCAATTTCAGCAGTCTTATCTTCGCTAAAAGAATCTGCCACTATTATCTCATCCGCCCAAAGAACAGAGTTTATGGCATCTTTAATCTTCTCTTCTTCATTATAGGCAATGACATATACAGATATCTTTTCCATCATTTTCACCTGTGCAGCAGGCGAGCTAGAAGCTCACGTATCCCGCCCTTTTCTAGTATTCAAATCATCAACAATCCATTTCACAGCTTCCAGTAGGTCTTCAGCAACAAACCGTGGTTGAACCCTTTCCCCTGGACCAATATAGGTAAGATCACCTCTACCATATCCGCTCAATACCAGTACCGGTGTGGCGTTGCAATTTGCTGCTGCTTTTAAATCGCTCCACCGGTCCCCCACCACATAGGAACGGCTGAGGTCCAAGTCTAAATCTTCTGCAGCTTGCTGAAGCAAACCAATTTTGGGCTTACGACAGTTACAATCAACTCTATATTGATCCAATTCTGCTTTTGGATGATGTGGGCAGATATAGAGACCATCAACATGAACATTCTCTGAAGCAAACAAATGATGCATCCTGTCATTTACTTCCTCAAGTAAGGATTCAGGGAAATATCCTCGTGCAAGACCTGATTGGTTTGTTACAACCACAGCAGGAATTTCCTGTTCATTCAACATTCTTAAAGCCTCAATAACTTTTGGCAACAGATGAAATCTAGTTATATGATTAATGTACCCCATCTGTTCATTAATAGTACCGTCTCTATCTAAAAACACTGCCGGCCGCATATTCGGAAATCTCCTTAAACCTGCCTGTCATTTATAAAACGTTTCACAGCCTCAAAAACCTCATCGCTACTTATCTCCTGCATACATTGAAAATCAGTTGCACAATGGGTCTTCATACAAGGGCTACAAGATATTTCTTTTCTTATAATAGTGCTATTCATTGAAAATGGGCCGGTGGTTACCGGGTTTGTTGAACCAAAGATTGCAACTGTAGGAGTTTTTAAAGCTGCACTCACATGCATCAGCCCGGAATCATTTGTGACAAAGACATCACATCTTTCAATCAATGCCATTGCTTCAGCAAGTGTGGTCTTACCCGTCATATCTGAAACCTTTCCAGGAGCACCTTGCCGAATAAAATCAGCAGTTTCTCTGTCGGCTTCAGTCCCAAAAATTAAGAGCATGCCATTCATTTCATTAGCAACTCGGGTAGCAAGTGAGCCGAATTTTTCTGCCGGCCAGCGTTTGGCAGGCCCATAAGATGCACCTGGGTTCAATCCGATAACACAACTGATATCTGGTTCCTTTGCTCTCAAATTTTCCAAAAATTCAAGCGCCTTAGCTTTAGCGGTTTTTGACAGATTTAAATACAATTCATCAGAACCGCACTGCAACCCGAGCCCCTCGAGCATTTTTTGGTAATAATGAACCTGATGTATTTTCTTTACTTTTTTTTGTAAAGAAATTGGATGGGTTAACAGAAATCGCCGGCCGTCCGTTGCATAACCAGCTCTTACAGGTATTCGGGCAAAAGTTGTAAGCAGGGCCGCTTCAAAAGCATTTTGTAAAAGAATAGTTAAATCAAATCCCAAATCCGCCAACTGTCTAGCAAGCTTGTATCTCCCTTTAATACCTTTATGCTCTCCAAATTTATCATACGAAAATATCTTATCAATATAAACGCTTGCCGCAAATACATCAGCAACCCAAGGCAAAGCAAGAAGAGTTATCTCAGCATCTGGGAAATTCTCTCTAATACTCCTGACTGCAGGAGTTGTCATAATTGCATCCCCAATCCAGTTAGTCGATCGGATAAGAATTTTGCCTGGATTAAGGTCTTTTACTTTTGGGGTCATAAGATCAAATAAGGCTTTAACTGAATAGATGGTAGTGTAAGCTGTAAATTAACAATCAGTAATTATTAATTGATTATTGATTATTAGTTTTTCCATCATTTTTCCATAGCAAATAATCAATAAACAATTGTCAACGACTAATAAGCAATGTTTATAGCTTTAGCGTTTATGGGGGGATATGGGAGTAAACGGTCTTTTTAAATCCGGCGGAACAATACCTGTTTATCAATGCCGTTGTCAATAGAGGAACGATCTGTATAATGTTTTGAAAAGTGATGACTAGAGCTTTTTAAATCAGCTGCCACTAGAGGATGAATTTTCCGCCTGAATAGATTGGACTATATTGGTACTGCTTTTGCCGTCTACCAATGCTATCAATGAAACTTCGCCATTCCAAGCTTTTACTTCATCTGCGCCAACAACCTCGGCAATGGTATAATCATCGCCCTTGGTCAGAATATCCGGTTTGACAGCACGGATAAGTTCCAAAGGAGTTTCTTCGGCAAACAAGGTTACCGCATCTACAGCCGAAAGCGCTGCTAGTACTCGAGCACGGTCATCCTGCCCGATAACCGGTCTGGTTTCCCCTTTCAACTTGCGGACGGAGCTGTCCGTATTGATTCCTACTACGAGCCTTGAACCAAGACGTTTAGCATCCTCCAAAAACTTGACGTGGCCGGCATGGAGAAGATCAAAACAGCCGTTGGTGAAAACTATGCGATCACCCTTCGCACGCCACTCATTAATTTGATCCAACAACTCTTTCAAGGTACAGATTTTTTCAGATTGCGCCAGAGCCTGTGCAGTAGATAATGCGGTTAGCAGGTCAGTCTGACGTATAGGACGGGTTCCAACCTTGCCAACGACAAATCCAGCAGCAAGATTTGCAAGGTTTAATGAATCCAACCGGCACAATCCAGCAGTCATTCCTGCAGTTACAGTAGAAATAACCGTATCACCGGCTCCAGACACATCATAAACCTCCCGGGCATGCGCCGGGATATGACAAACCTTTTCCTCTTCAACCAATGCAATCCCTAATTCACCCAAAGTTGTAGCCATAAAATCCAGATGAAGTTGCCTGCAAAGGTCTTGTCCGGCCTCTAGCAATTGATCTAAAGGTTGTGCAGACCTGCTGCTGGCAGCAGCCAGTTCCAAACGATTTGGAGTAATAGCGGTTGCTCCATCATACTTTGCATAACTTTGCCCTTTTGGATCAACATAAACGGGAATTGCCATATCTTTGGCAGTGGTAATAATTTGCCGGCATACTGTATCAGAAATCACTCCTTTGGCATAATCAGAGATGATAATAGCATCAACGCCGTTTTTCATTTTCTGAAAAATGTTTTCCAGCAAATTGGCTGCATATTCTTCTCGTTCAACCAGCGGAACCTCACGGTCGATCCTGATCATCTGCTGCTTGCCGCCAATAACTCTGGTTTTTGTTATTGTCGTCCAATTATCGACAGTAACAACACCACTAATATCGATACCTGTATCTTGTAGTATTTCAAAAAGCCTGTTGCGGTTGAGGTCTCGACCAACATATCCAACCACGGCAACCCGCAAACCAAGGCCATTAAGATTCAAGGCTACATTAGCAGCGCCTCCACCGACTTCATTTTCTCTGACTAGCTGCACAACAGGTACAGGCGATTCAGGAGATATCCTGGTTACATCTCCCCAAAGATAGTGATCAAGTATTAAGTCACCAACAACAAGAATCAAACGGTTATTAAAACCCTGTTTAACAGTCTCAAGAACTTTTTTTCTATCCTCAAACATGGTTTCCGTTTTCCAATAATGTCGCTTCAATCCAATCGCAAAGGATATGACCGATTAAAACATGGGCCTCTTGAATACGAGCAGTAACAGATGAGGGAACATCAAGACATATGTTGGCCTTGTCCATCATCTTTCCACCATTATTGCCGGTAAGCGCTACAGTAAATGCTCCTATCCTATTCGCTGCATCAATTCCGGCCAGAACATTAGGACTGTTGCCGGACGTAGAAATGCCAACAACAGCATCACCGGGAACACACAGGCCATTAATCTGGCGGGCGAAAATCTGTTCAAAGCTGTAATCATTTGCAGCAGCTGTTAATATTGAAGTATCCGTTGTCAGAGCAATTGCAGCAAAGGCTCGCCGTTCTCTTGTAAATCGAACTACAAGTTCAGCAGCCAGATGCTGGGCATCAGCAGCACTGCCGCCATTTCCCATCCAGAGCACTTTTCCTCCATTTTTTAGACAGGCAGTTAATTTCACTGCTATCTGCTGTATCGTAGGAGTCAGTCCTTTTAAGGAGGAAATTACTCGACTATGGTCTTCCAGCAACGCCTGAATATCGATCAAAGATTCACTATCACTGGCCTTTTCAGTTGTCATCAGAATCCGTATGTGCCCTCAACAATCAGAATCCGTATGTGCCCTCAACAATGTATCAAAAATCAATTAGCAATAGTTTCTCAAAAAGCCATTAAACACAGAAGCTGGAGACTTTTTTACAACGCCATCAATGGGTACTCATTTGAGCCAGGTGATCCCTGGCAAACTCTATAGTCGGATCCAGTGACAATGCAAGCTTAAAATATTTTTTTGCTTCGTCTATCTGGTCGAGCTTCCTGTAGTTCACCCCAAGATTTGCATAATCAATTGCTGAAGCAGGATTCAGCTCAACGGTTTTTGAAAAATGGGATACGGCATTTTCATATTCACCAAGTTTAAAATGGCAGAATCCCAGCATATTATGGAGATCCGGTCGAGTATTATCTAGAGCTGTTCCTTTTTCCAGTATATCTATCGCATGATTATACTCTTCCAGATCCTTCAGACAATTCCCCATATATGAATAAATATATGGCAAATCTTCTTCATTTGGTTTCATGGTGAGGGCTTTTTTAAAATGATCCAGAGCTGCTGTCGGATTTTCCAAAGTCAGCAGATTTCTCCCAAGATAAAATTCAATAAAGTATGCCTCAGGCAAATGCTCCTGCATTCGCAAAAGATGTTTGCTGGATTCCATTGGATCAGGAATGAGCTCAGCTAACAGTTTCGCAGCAAAAAGACCTGCATTACTGCTTCTGGACCTCTCCCGAAAATGAGCACCGGGAATAATGGTATAAATTGTGGACATTTGCAGCTTAGGATGTACAGTATTTACAATATACACTTCCATATCAAGCTTTTTGAGGGATTCAAGGTAACGCTCCACCTCAGTCTTTATATTATCATCAGATAAGTCAGGCATCTGATTCAGGTCAACCTCAGTGCCGGGATTTGTCAAATAATCCACTTCTTCCATGCTTAATGGCTTAGGGAGACCGCTGGCTACATAATTTGCTTTCGTATCAAAATCCCCTGCTAACTGTGCTATCTCAGTCAATGCCCTGATAACTGCTTTATCGGGATCAGGAGTTGTACCGGCGGTGAAAACAATTTCGCTGGAAAAAGGAAAGGTGGAAGGATCCATACAGATAGCCCCTACAGTCGGAATTCCAGTATCCAGAGAAAAGTCATTCAGATAGACCTCAATGCCAAGTTTGGTAAATTTATTGAGCAAGTCACGACAAACAGGATCTTTAATTGAATCCAGATTAATAGCAGGAGCTTTTATTTTATCATGACTCACAACTGCACAGACATGTCGTTCAATTATCTCACATATCCCCTGATTTATTGCCTCTTCATAAGTATTACCGGCTGAAGGGCCGTTGAATTCGTTAATCGCATAAAACCATGAAAAGGGTATCAGCACTTCCTCATTACGATTGATATTCGTTGCCCAGGTCCACTGGATGGGTATTTCTTCCAACAACTTTTCCAGAAGCTCTACATCCATGGTGACGTCATGAACAGACTGCAGAAGTCTTTCAAGAGGCAAAAGTGGATATCCAGCCTTCTTGAGATTTGGGTAGGTGTCAGTAATGAAATTATCAGGATTCTTAATAAAACTGAAGAAACTGAAGCGCTCTGCCAACTCCATACAGGCACTGGCCTGTGACTGAGCCGGAGTGCTGCCCTTGCCCATCTGTTTTTTGTTGCCGATAATTTTCCTTGCATCAGCACCTGTCACACTAAAATAAATTGGTATATCAAGACGGCCATTGTCTATCCGTTTCACTTCCTTCAGAATATCCAAATCCACCTCGGCAAGGCGTTTCTTAAAACGGCTTACCGTTTCTTCCGGTGTAAAGACCTTGTCCTGATCATATGTGTAGGTTTTAAAACAATCCGTCATTCTGATAGCATTTTTTTCCATGATACTTTCCCCAAGGTAAAGAAATTGATCGTATGTAACTTATTTACAGGCTTGCTAATATTGCCTACAATACAGCGCTTGTCAAGTATTCACATGGCTTTCCACAAGGAAAATTAATGCCACCCTGTGGTACGAACTATCAGATTCGTTGTTGTATCTTGAATCTGATATCTATTAAAGAATTTGGCTCCCAATGAATCTCAGCCAGGAAAACTAGTTTACTGGCTGCTGAAATATGCTGAAAAGCGCTGCTTCCAGCTCTCACCATGTGGTGTGACCATAGCCCTTCGACTGGACGTATTTACAATACTCAATACTAAATGCAGTCTTTCGGTTGGCATCAATGAACAAAGCCTCTCAGGCCATTCTATTATTGTTAAGCCATCACCGTAAAAGTATTCTTCAAAACCGAGCATCTCAAGTTCTTCCTCATTGTTGATCCGGTAAAGATCAAAATGATAAAAAGGAATTCTTCCTGGATATTCGTGAAGTAGGCTGAATGAAGGGCTGGTAATATAAAACGACTCATCCACTTCAATTCCCCGGGCTACAAACTGAGCAAGAGTTGTCTTTCCTGCTCCCAGACCTCCCTCAAGGGTTATTATATCTCCAGGAAGGGCAACTTTCCCAAGGAATTCTCCCAATGCCTGCGTTTCAGTCAGCGTTGATAATTCAATTGGTATCATGCTGATTGACAGAATTGATATCGACCATTTTATATTGACTGTTTCTTAAGTTTCAGGGAATAGTTAGCCGCTTCCCAACCAGCGACACAGCCTTCCCCGACAGCTTTAGCCATCTGGTAGGGGCGCCCTGCTATATCACCTGCCGCATAAATACCTTGAATATTGGTTTGCTGTTTTTTATTGGTATCAATGTGTGTAAAAGTTTCAGAATCCAGCATCACCCCAATAGTAGTTGCAAGTTCTAATGCACCCTTAGCTCCGAGCTCAATAAATACCCCGTCGACTTTTAACTCGTCATCTTTCTCGAGTTTGATTCCGGTAACAGCATTTTCACCATCAATACCTT
>CAMYJP010000224.1 GCA_947258675.1 uncultured Desulfobulbaceae bacterium
ATAGGATGGATGTCCGGATTAGTAATGTCAGTCATGCGCACGCAACCTTAGACCTAGAGCTTTGTGATTATATTGAACAACCATCAAGCTTTTGGACCAGAGAAGCGTACGATACCGTAGGCAGATTAAATGACAACTTGAACTTTGGACTTGACTGGGAATGGTTCATTCGCGCTAAAAGAAAAGGCATTTCATTCCAGCCGACTGATAATTTTCTTTCAATTTATCGTAATCATCCCAATCACAAAACCGCAATCGGTGGGATAAAAAGAATAAATGAGCTGGGTGACATTTACAGAGAGTTTCACTCGGAAGAATTGGCACTAAATTACTTAAAATTTAAAACGGATAGAACTGTTATTGCCCTGCACCAACTTATTAACAAATTTAGACTTTATAAAATAACTACATTACCATATACAATTCTATATTATTTATTTTTTAGGAAAATAAACCAACAACAATTTGAAAATATCAGACGAATGTAAGTGCTTGCTCCAATTAGTTAACCTGATTCACTAAAACTTCAAAATCACGAAAATCCAAATAAAAACACCTGAGTCAAACAAGACGACAAAAAATGTCTTTTAGAAAAAATCTGAAAAGAATCTCCGGCATTAGGTTTTTGAGAAGTATGCTCTGTCCGAAAAGACCGGAGGATGACGACGCTGAGATATACCCAAGAGGACATTACTACTCACCCCTGCCGGATAGAGAATTATTAAAATCAAACTCCGATGCTTTTTTCAAAACTGACGTTGAATCTTTACCGGGAATAATTCTAAATGAAAAGAATCAACAAACTCTCCTGGAAAAACTAGCTGTTTATTATGATGAATTTCCCTGGATAGATGAAAAAATTTCCACAGCATGCAGATTTCATCTTAACCAAGATTTTTTTTGCCATGGAGACGCTATTGTACTTTATATGCTTTTGCGGCACCTGAGACCGCAGCGGGTTATAGAGGTTGGTTCCGGGTTCTCATCAGCCTTGATGCTTGACACCAATGATTTATTCCTTGATAGCACCATTCGATTTACCTTTATAGAACCCTTTCCAAAGAGATTACATAATCTCCTTTTTGAAAATGACAGAAAAAATACGAGAGTTATTGCCGACTTTGTTCAAGATGAACCGCTTACAACCTTTGATGATTTGCAAAAAAATGACATCCTGTTCATTGATTCTACCCATGTTTCAAAAATAGGCAGCGATGTCAATCACCTTATTTTCAACGTCCTTCCCAAACTGAATCCGGGAGTCATAATCCACTTCCATGATATATTCTGGCCATTTGAATATCCATTGCAATGGTTCTTAAATGGCCGTGATTGGAATGAGGCATATCTGCTCAGAGCCTTTCTCCAATTTAATACAGACTTTGAAATCCTGATTTTCAATAGCTTTGCAGGACATTTTCTCAATACAACAATTGAACGAACTATGCCTTTATTTATGAAAAATACAGGTGGTTCTCTATGGCTGCGTAAACTCTGCTGAGAAAAGAGGAAAACGGAACGTGCACTGTCCCAAACTTCAACAGCTGCCATCTACAGAAAAAACCGGCTGGCCGTGGGCTGAAGAAACACTACAAGCTTCTTCCACAATGGAAAAAGGGAACCCATGGCCCAAAATTAGTATAGTAACTCCATCCTTTAACCAGGGAAAATTTATTGAAGAAACCATCCGTTCCGTTCTGCTGCAAGGCTACCCGAATCTTGAATACATAATCATTGATGGCGGAAGTACTGATAACAGCATTGAAATTATAAAAAATTACGAGCCCTGGATTGCCTATTGGGAAAGCGAACCGGACAAAGGCCAATCACATGCAATTAACAAAGGTTTTGCAAAAGCAACCGGTGAAATCTATGGTTGGCTCAATTCTGATGATTTCTTTCTTTCAGGCGGACTTTGCGCTATAGCCCAATTCGCAAACAATAAACCTGAAGCAATTGCCTGGGTCGGCGCATGTTACGATATTGACAAAGACGGGAAGGAAATACGCCTGAACATACCAAAAATAGGCGGCAAAAAGGCCTTAGCCGACTGGTCGCAAGGAGCATTTTTCCCGCAACCAGGGTGTCTTTTCAAAGCTGAAGCCTTTCATCGAATCGGTGGTCTAAATGAATCCTTGTTTTATGTCTTAGACGTTGAGCTTTGGATGAGGCTTGCTGATATCGGAAAGTTTGCAAACTTTGAACAGGCAATAGCCGTCAGCCGCCTTCACGAAGAAGCAAAAACATTTCTTGATCTTCCAGAACGGGAAGTAGAACATATGAGAATAAATTACCTGCTGGGAGCGGAAGATGTTTCTGGTAAGAGACTTTTACGCTTTGCTGAGCGATATGCTCTAAGATATTTTCAGCATACAATTAAAGATGCCAGCATATACGAGCTGTTTTCTTTAGCAACCAAATGGGCAAAAAATTGGATAAAACGAAAGCTAAAAATCTAACAAATAAAATCTATCCTTGCTTATGCTGAATATATCCCGTCAGACAGGGTGAAAATATGCTGAAAAAAATTATACGAAAACTTGCTGAATCCATCGCAAAAAGCATTTACCCACCTGTCGCAAAGAAGAATATCGACCAGATTTCCGCAGTTGATAAAGAAATGCAGATATTGCTGCAAATCCAATATAAAAAACTGGTCGCCAATGGCAGTGAACTACCGACCTTTGATGATGTTGAATTCCGCTCCTTTTCACAAAATGGTGAAGACGGTATCCTGCTCTATATTTTTTCTCTTATCGGCACTACCAATAAAAAATGCGCTGAAATATGTGCCGGTACAGGAATTGAATGTAACACCGCGAACCTGATTATAAATCATGGATGGATAGGACTGCTTTTTGATGGCGATGAAAAAAATGTTGAAACCGGTACTCATTATTACAGTCAGTGTCCTGATACCTTTAGCTGGCCACCAGTCTTTAAACACGCCTGGATAAACAAAGACAATATCAACAACCTCCTGAAAGAAAATGGCTTCAGCGGACCGATTGACCTTCTCTCCCTTGACCTTGACGGGGTGGATTGGTGGATCTGGCAGGCAATCGATGCTATTGAACCTCGGGTTGTTGTCTTAGAATACAACAATCTTCTGGGGTTTGATAAATCCGTTACTGTCCCCTATAGTGATAACTTCATCTCAGAACCAACACCTTTCGGACGCGATTATGCCGGTGCGTCATTATCTGCATTTGTAAAACTGGGAAGAGAGAAAGGTTACAGGCTGGTTGGGGTCCAACGACTTGGCTTTAATGCCTTTTTTATAAAAAATCAAATAGGACAGGATATCTTTCCTGAAATTTCAGCTTCAGAATGTTTTTCTCATCCTTTTTCGAAATACGCCAAAGACGAACGGAGCAAGAACATACAAAATAAGGAATGGATTGAAGTCTAACATGTTCAACAAATATTTTTAACTTTTGGAATTCAATAACAGCCTGATGCAAAAAAAAATTCTGATCTTGTCCCATATTATTCCTTTTAACCCCTCTGCCGGAAACGAGATCAGGCTGTTAAAACTTTTACAATGGTTTAAGAAAGAAGGTTATGTTGTCATTGTCCTGTTCAGGACTCAAAGCTTGTCAAATGAGGCAAGAGAATACCTCTCTCAATTTGTTGATCATATATATATTCTTACTGATTTTACATTCACTGCTCAAAACACTTCCTTTAGCAAAACAATATTGAATAAATTTAGCAGTCTCTTCATGGAAAAAGATGCTGATGAGTCCAAAAAACGATTCTGTCCACCTAATTTCATTTCCGCTGTAACCACATTGCGAGACAAATTTAAACCTGACATTATTATTGCGGAATATATTTTTATGGCCCCAGCCCTTTCTATATTTAATCAGGATTGTCTGAAAATAATCGACACCCATGATGTGTTTAGCAGAAAAAAAGAAAATGTAGAAAAATTCGGAATCAAAGACCCCTTTTCCTGCACTCAGGTAGAAGAAAGGCAGCTACTTCTCAAAGCGGATTTGGTAATAGCTATCCAGCCTGTTGAGGCGGAAATGCTTTCAGAGTTAGTGCCAGAAGGAAAAGTCATCACGGTTTCGATAGACTTCGATATTGATCCTGCTCCAGATGATCTTCAGCCTGAGAATCATAGCCTGCTTGTTGTCGGCTCTGACAATCCTTTGAATATCCATGGACTGAAAGAATTCTTGATCCATTGCTGGCCACTGGTAAAGGCTCAAAAGCTAGAATCAAACCTAAAAATTATTGGCAAAATAGGCGATGCTATTGAAGATGGCCGTACTGATATTTATAAATTTGGTTGGGTTGATGATCTAACTGCTGAATATCACAAAGCGGAAATCGTTCTCAATCCGACCCGTGCCGGGACCGGCG
>CAMYJP010000225.1 GCA_947258675.1 uncultured Desulfobulbaceae bacterium
ATTCTTACGAGCTATATCCTCGTCTTCCACAACCAGGATGATTTCTTTAGAGTTTTCCACTATTATACCTTGAATCAGAGATCACCGGACCAGTCAGCCGCTCAGGTAGGAAAAAATAGACTAAATGTAGTGCCTTTTCCCAGCGTACTGGCGACTTCTATTCGGCCCCCATGTTGTTCCATAATGCCGTGACAGATGGCAAGCCCCAACCCCGAGCCTTTCCCAACATCTTTGGTGGTGAAAAAGGGATCAAAAATCTTCGGCAGGTCTTCTTCCGAAATACCCGTGCCCGTATCTTGCACCTGAAGACAGATCTCTCCGTTATGCACTTGATGAGGGACCGAGATCTTCAACTCCCCCCCTTCTTCCATGGCCTGCACCGCATTGATGATAAGATTGATCAAAACATGTTGAATCCTGCGAGGGTCTATATTTGCTTCTAATTCTTCCGGCACATCCACTTGAAGTGTCACGTCAGGCGGCACTTCCCCTTTGATCAGTTTGTGGGTTTGATAGATTAAATTCTCAACATGCACAAGTTGCGGACTGAAGGATCTTTCCCTGGAAAATTCAAGAAGAGCTTTGACCGTATCCCTTGCTCTTTCCACCTGTTTTTCCGTATCCATCAGAAGTTCTTTCTTATATTCCAGGCCGTCATCCTCCAATTCTTCAAGCAGGATCTGCACAGAGGTGGAGATATTGTTCAGAGGGTTGTTCAATTCATGGGCAACACCCGAGGTGAGGGTACCCAAAGAAGCCATCTTTTCAGTTTGCAGGACAATTTCGCTCCGCTTGTTCAGCTCTCTGATCATATCATTCAAACTGGCCACCAAGGATTCAAAGTCGTCGCCGGTGGATATGGTGGGTATGTTCCCATAATCCCCCCGAGCTATTTTTTTAATGGCATCTTCAATAACCTTCAGGGGGCGATTGACATTGAAAATTAAAAACAGGGCTGTAAGGCTGGCCAGAATAGAGAGGGCGACAAAGGTTGTCAGATGATAATATTTGGATTTCCCGACCATATTCTGGACGGTTTTATATTCTATGGCTACAGTTCTCTCTACATAGATCGTGATTTTCCTTCCCAGAAGATGCAACTTTGACTTAAACCTTTCGATCCACGCTGCTATCTTCTCTCGGCCTCCTGTGCTGTCGGCTTGTTCGTGGAGTTGCATGAGGGATTTTAGAGACATCTCATAGCTGTTCAGGTCCGACATCCATTCCTTGTGCTCCTTTGCCAGTGGCCATCTATATGAATAGAGGTATTTCGCTGATACATCATCAATTTTTTCAAGGGTCTCCTGGGCCTTATCAACATAAGAGAGTGTTTGTCCGAGAAATCTTTTTTCCAGAGTCAAAAGGTAATTCTTTTCGTATCGACGTGCTTCTAATATGGTGTTGAAGAGAGTATGTCTCTTTTCTATGAGCTGCAGCTCCTGATTGAGAAGGCCGTGATAATGATAACTGAGACCCCATATTATGGCGCCGACAAATACACCGCTCAAAAAAGAGAGGATAATTTTTTGTCTGAGACTGATTTTCATGTCTGACTTCCTCTTCTATCCATAAGAATCTACGCCAATTATTCTCACAGGAGTATACAGGCCATACTGTTCCGGAAAAAAAGTGGACGGCGGTCATGCAGATTGTCAGATTGCAGTCAAAAAATAACGTTGTAAAAGAAAGCCTGCCCGTCTTCTTCCGGTGCCGGCGATCTCACGGTGCAGACCCAAGAGTGTGGACGGGGAATAGTCTATTTCAGGTTGGGTATATGAATAGTAAAGGTTGTCCCAACCCCGGCTTTACTTTGAGTTGAGGAACTGAGAACAAGAACTGAATTCTCATTCATTTTTTTGTTCTATATATAATGTTATGCCTTGTCAAGAAAATTTGTCGGTCTTCCCCATGTCCATTTGCTTCGCCATACCAGGTCGTTTTACGAGACTGACAACAGTTCATCAGATGGAAATTGAAAGTCAGGTTACAGTTGAATTTCCCTGTCTCATTACTCCTCACTACTTTAAAACCAGATCAACAACCTTGCTTAATTCATCGGTGGTAATAATCTGTATATCCCTTTTAATCTCATAGGGAACCTCTTTGAGGTCGGCCTCATTTTGGGCCGGGAAAACCACTGATTTGACCCCGGCCCGATGCGCCACCAGAACTTTTTCTTTCACCCCGCCCACCGGGAGTATTCTCCCACTCAATGTCAGTTCCCCGGTTAAAGCGACATCTCTCCTGTTCGGTCGCTTGGTTACCAGTGAAATAAGGGCGATAGCGATGGTCAGACCGGCGGATGGACCATCCTTGGGGATAGCGCCGGCCGGTACATGAATATGTATATCAGTCTCATCAAAAAAATCTTCGGGAATATTAAACATGGACGTGTTGCTGCGAATGTAACTCAAGGCCGCCTCCGCCGATTCTTTCATGACATCGCCAAGAGAACCGGTCAGGATCAGGCGACTGTTCCCTTTCATTGCGGTTGCTTCGATAAATATGATTTCTCCGCCTGTCCCCGTCCATGCCAGGCCTGTCGCAACACCTATTCGGTCTTTGGCGTCAGCAACCTCGAAATAGAATTTTCTGGGACCCAGGAAATTCCCCACCATCTCGGGAGTTATCAGGATTGATATATCGTTTTCTTTATTCTTCAAGATTTCACGGGCCGTTTTGCGGCAGATAGAAGCGATCTGCCTCTGCAGGTTGCGAAGGCCAGCTTCTCTGGTGTATTCTCTGATTATTGTGTGAATCGCTTCTGGAGTAAAAACCGGGGGGTGATCGGAAAGTCCCGCCTCCATTATTTCTCCGGGGATTAGATATCTGACGGCTATCTTCTTTTTTTCTTCTTCGGTATATCCGGAGAGGTTGAGAACTTCCAGCCGATCCTGTAGAGGTCCCGGAATAGGATACAGGGTATTGGCGGTCGTGATAAACATGACTCGTGACAGATCAAAAGGGACATCCAGATAATGATCAATGAAGCGAGCATTCTGCTCGGGATCGAGGACTTCCAATAAAGCCGAGGCTGGATCCCCTTTGAAATCCTGTCCGATCTTATCGATTTCATCCAGCATAATGACCGGGTTTTTAGATTCTTCCCGGCGGATTTCCTGAATTATTCTACCGGGTAAGGCG
The DNA here is from genome assembly GCA_947258675.1 of uncultured Desulfobulbaceae bacterium. Next base: position 3,145 of record CAMYJP010000225.1, read on the forward strand.
CCCACATAGCTTCTCCGATGTCCCCGTATTTCAGCCTCATCCTTCATGCCGGCCAAGGAAATGCGGATGAATTTTCTTTCCAGACTCCGGGCAATGGACATCCCCAGGGAAGTTTTTCCCGTCCCGGGTGGTCCTACAAAACAGAGGACCGGTCCTTTCGGCTCCAGTTGAACCTTTTTTTTGTACAATGCCTTTTGGGTAATTGCTCGTATTTCATCCAATTTAAACGGCTTGGCAAGAAAGTGGTAGGTTCCCTTTTTCATGGCTTCAATTGCCGTCGGCATCGTGGCATAGCCGCTGATCATGATCACTTCGGTACTGGGATCTATAGCCTTGGCCTTTTCCAATACTTCCATGCCGTCAACCTTTTCCATTTTGAAATCAGTCAAAATGGCGTCAAATCTGTACTTTTCCAGAAGAGAAAGGGCCTCACTCCCACAGGAGGCGATTTTAACAAGATAGCCCTCCTTGGTAAGAACGTGCTCCAGGTTCATCCGGGCCATTTTTTCATCATCCACAACCAATATCTTATGTTTGCGGGATAATTTTAATATTCGAACCGCCAAGTGTTCCAAAATACGTTCTTTAATCGCGGACAGACCATAGTGCTTTTCATTGAGAATAGCCTCCGCCCTCTCAATATCAAGGTTATCTGCAGTCATCTTGTTCCAGGGAAGACTGACAAGATATTCGATATAATTCATGCCAATAGTGTATTCAGATGAAGTGGAGGTGCTCTTGGAAAATCTTTCCACCTCTTTGAGCGCTATCTTTTCCACCAAGGACGGCATCTTGGCGTTCAGCACTGTTTCCTTGAGTTCTTCTACCTCTGATATCTCTAGAGGCGCCTCATCTTCTTGCTTTTTTTTGAATATGCCCATGCTTTGACCTCTTTTCACCTTTTACGACAGTACACCCTGGTTGTTCGCCATGGTTTAGATGCATGCGAATAATGGAGATTTGGGCCGCTTGATCGAATTTTCAGTAGGTTTATGCCTCAGTCCGACAGACTCCTAATTATCACTATCATTATATTTGGCCGCAATTTGATTGAGGTGGCCAAACAATACCGGCTGATTCTGCTGATCGAGATAATGAGAAAAATGGATGCCCATTTCGTACACTTTGCCAGTTTCAGCTACCCATAATACGATCCCGTCTATAGGAAGCTCATGCTCCCTGCCGCAGCTATCCGTAAACATGATCCTCATCATAATGTTTGTTAATG
>CAMYJP010000226.1 GCA_947258675.1 uncultured Desulfobulbaceae bacterium
TGGCAAACGAAATCTATTTCAGGTTTCTTGCCATTGACGAGGCGCGTATTCGATCGCGGCGGAAAAAAGCGGACCACGCAAACGGAACCCAAGAGCAATGCCACCGCAACAAGGCAAATGAATATGATCATCACATCATTCCCATAACACCAGATAAAGCTGACGCGAAAAGTAAAAAAAACAACAATGACAGCTCAGCGGTTACTAAAAGAGACACGAGCATGGGGCGTGTTCCGGACCGAGGAAAAACAATGTTACCCACGGAGAGCGCAAGAGTTGACGCAAAGAAGCAGCAGGCAACCGCCATAAGGAGACCCTGTGTGAGGTCGCTATGTACGCCAGCCTGAGAATCGAGCCACCACCTGTGCTCCTCCAGCTGCAACGGGGGCGCCTGCGTCAGACCAACGAGCCCAGCGATAATCGCCGTAACAATCCAAAAGAACGGAATTTCGCCAAGAGAGCCGGGCAACGTTCGTCTCGTTCATCGCAACCACTCCAGTCTACGTCGTGAAGCATTGTCGATGGCGGGGCCTTTTGAAGACGCGATAGCCGCCTAACTGCGAGATTTTCTCTCGTCTGGTTCATCCGCTTTTTTAGGTACTCCTTTTCACTTGATTATTTTCAGTTTTGTAGGGGCAGATTCAACGGAGCCATACCATAAATTATGCCGTTTCCCAAAATCTTCGTTGATCTTATACCTCACAATCAGTGCTGTTTTTGGATCAATATCTTTGGGCCCCCTTTTTACCATATGATTAATTACAGTGCCTTCTTTTGGCCTAAGTGTTACTGGATCAAATCTATAAAGTGATTGAATAATTCTATAATCTTTATATTGAGCTTTGATACCAGCACCAATTTCACATATATGCTTATCAGATTCATCTGAAAACGCAGTATTTAGATTCTCGACGAGAACAGTTATGTCCTTATTCCCTGTATTTAGCAGAGCGAACAGCACTTTCAATGTTTCATCTTTAGCAAAATAAAAAATATGAACATTATCGACGGATAATCCATGTTTAATTTCTTCGCCACTAACAGAATTGCTGCTAAAGCTTAGTACAAAACAAAGAGCAATACACTGAAGTAGAGATTTACTAAATTTTCTTACAAACATTCTCATATCCTCCTCGTTCTTATTTAGATGCCGGACATATGAACTAAACTATTACTGCTTCACAACCAATGCAATAATTCCGACTATCGGCTCCATTCTTGCACTCCTTTATTAACCGTGATTTGTCTTGTTTCTGCCCAGAATAATAGATTCCAACAGTTCTATAGCTTTCTGAGGCGCATCAAACTTTGCCATTTCGTTTTGTATCCGTTTTGCATTTTCCCTGTAAGTATCGTTAGAAAACACTTTGTTAACAGCGCTTTTTATTTGTTTGGGTGTTGGATTGTTTTTCCTTAAGTTTATTCCTACTTTCGTAAATTCCACCCTCGCTGAAACTTCCATTTTATCTTCTGTGGCTCCGGCTAAAATCAAAGGAATACCATAAGATAATGCATTCTGTACACCGCCGTAACCACCGTTGGTAATCATTAAGTCAATGTAGGGTAACAGGTTAGCAAAGGGAATAAAGGTGCTTGTAAAGGTGTTGGATGGAATGCTGTTGAATTGCCCATCACTCAAAGGTACGGCAATTACATACACATCTTCATCCCGTAATGCTTCTATCGCAGGTTTGATCAGATTATTAATATTTTTAGCAATCGTCCCTTGATTGATCAGTATTACTTTTTTCTCACCGCTGATGATTTTCGGCCACCATTCGGGCGGCGTAAAGTTCGAGTCAACACTCAATTGGATTGGACCTATGAAATAGACATGTTGTGGTAAGTCGGGGAGAGCATATTCAAACTGCGGGACGGTAGGTTGCATGACTATAGCAGATCGATCCCAACCCTCTTTCTGGAAAAAATTTTTATAAGGAGGCAATTTAAATTGATTCCTGATCTGATTGCAATGGTTTTGAAGCGGCCGGCTGCCAATTTTATATACCATTAACCTCAATAAACTATCTTTCAATTTACTGACAAACGATTTACCCGGCAACATACCAAGACCTTGGGGTGGAAGGTAACTGCTGGGATAAACCAATGGAAAAACATTCACCATTACAAAAGGCGGGCCCCCTCGCTCGGTTACAAATAATGCCCAGTTTCTGAATGAATCCCCGATGATGGCATCAGCTTTAAACTCTTTGAGTACATCTTCTATCTGCCGGACGTAAAATAGTACTGGATCAAAAACCCAATGTTTGAAGTAATACCACAGCATAAGTACGCCTTTGAGTCTTTTTAGTTTGGGAAAGAAATCGTAAAGGTCCGTTTTGCCGCGGTCGTACTTTTGATGCATAAGTATGAACTCCGCACCTGAAATTTCTACTTTTTCTTTAAATGCTCTTCCATTAATCCATTTTACAGTGTGTCCCGATTTTACCAACGCCCTGACAATTGGAATCAGCGGTGTCACATGCCCGTCAGAGGGATTTGTAATTACAAGAAATTTTCCCATTTTTCAGTGAAACCTTAGCTGTAGCGGCCAGGGCGTCTATAATTCCTGGTCGCTAAATTTAATCGGCTTTTTCATATCGTATTGGCTTAAAATGAAGTGCTCAATTTCCGCTCTATCCCGCTTTTTGCTACGGACAAACTTGCTATTAGTTTCCACCCTCAGCCATAAAGTTACCCTGATGGCCTTATTGGTGGGGATCCCCTTGTGCGGACAAATTTACAAGTGTCGGCACGCTCACGCCGTAAATGCGGGCGATGTTGGTTTTGTTGAGTCCTTTTTCAAAGTATTTCTGAATTTTACCCTGCTTTCCGTCCAGTTTGGACTTGCCAGAATCGCCCTTTCTGCCAACAAAAACATCGTTATTGGGCCAATATCCGGCATGTTCTCAGTACTATTTCGTATGATTTCAGCTCCTTAGATTGGCCTGATCCCAACCTCACTACCGCTCATTTGCTATTAGTTGGATCGGTAAAGTTGAAATTGTAGATTTTTTGCAGATAATAGTAAAAAAAAAATAAAAAGACAACGCCATTGCTGGCCTTGCCTTTTACTTATTTGTAAGCGGTTGCAACCGTTCGAAAGGTAACAATAACAATTATTGATTCATTTCGTAAAAGCGTTTGTTCAGATAATATTCCACCTTGTACTGTTTTTGACCAATTCCCTGATCAACCATTTCATTGATCAGCATGTTTTTGTTTGTTGAAAAAAATGTCACCTGTCTTGTCGCCAGATCGGCCTTTCGCCTCAGATTAACGGATCTTGAAGTTTTCAGAGCGGTTTTGGCACCGCAATTGGAGATTTTTTTTGTAATGCAACTTTCGTAATATTTAAGCAATTGGTCTTTTGACACCGACTGTGCTGCTGCGAGGGCAGCACCGATGACAGCCATGACCAGCACCAGAGAAACGATACAACATACTTTGGCTTTCACGTTTGCACCTCCTTTGCGGTAAATGATTAAATGTTTGGCGTTGCAGAAAAATACACCCGCATCAAACATTGAGTGTCTTGGATTCAAGTTAACGCTAGAGGCAGTTCGCGGTTGAAGCGCACAATGGAGATATCCGGTGATTTGCGCACTGAGCAACAAGAGAAAAGATAGCGGAACTAGCGAGATCGTATGGTTTCAAGATTTTGCACAAAGCGTGCCAGGAACCATGAATAGAAATATTGAACATAATTACAAAAGGTTAGCTACTAAAGTGCAAAAAAGCCCAGGTGCAAAGCCTAAAATCTTGCGTTTCGATTTGAAACATTTTGATGCACCAGATGCGTATATATTCAATTTTATCATTATATATCAAATGGTTGAAGAATGTTGCGCAAGCACAGCATGTGTTGCAACATATTGCAAAGCTGACCATTTTCAACCCTGAATCGAGCTAAAACGCGACCTGCCGACTATAAAGAAACAGACAGATACACAAAGGCTCTATCAACAGATGGACTAATTTCATTTTGTTCTGCTTTGATCATTATTTTCAGAATAAAGAGCCGATTTCCTGATCAGAAAATCAACTCATTCTTTATCTGTGGCGCAGCGAGAGGGATTCGAACCCTCGGTGCAGCTTTCACCGAACACTCGCTTAGCAGGCTATTCGTTCACTGCTGCAAACTTGGAACCTGTTCGCTTAAGAATGTGATTACGTGCTTTCTGAATTCATTCATTTGAGGTAGCAACCCATGGCCGCCGGTTTCGAAAAGAACCAGTTTTGACTGCCTAATGTTTCTATGGGCAAATTCTGCGTGCTCGTAGTTCACCAATGCGTCGTCCCTGGCATGCAATATCAGTGTGGGCGATGATATCTCGCTCATGGACG